>JBIPOM010000215.1:0-3224 GCA_044379175.1 Flavobacterium sp.
ATCACGGTGTAATTGAAACACCAATTTTTATGCCTGTTGGGACAGTAGCTTCTGTAAAAGGCGTGCACCAACGTGAATTGAAAAACGATATTAATCCAGATATTATTTTAGGAAATACATATCATCTTTATTTAAGACCCAAATTAGATGTTTTAGAAAAAGCCGGTGGGTTACATAAATTCATGAATTGGGATAGAAATATTTTAACAGATTCTGGTGGTTATCAAGTATATTCATTATCTGGGCGACGAAAAATCAAAGAAGAAGGTGTGAAATTTAAATCACATTTAGATGGTTCGTATCACTTTTTTTCACCAGAAAATGTAATGGAAACGCAACGTACCATTGGTGCGGATATTATTATGGCTTTTGATGAATGTACGCCGTATCCATGCGATTACAAATATGCGCAACGCTCTATGCATATGACACATCGTTGGTTAGACAGATGTATTAATCATTTAGAGAAGTTACCTTTTAAATATGAGTATTCTCAAGCTTTTTTTCCTATTGTTCAAGGAAGTACCTATAAAGATTTACGAAAGCAATCTGCTGAATTTATTGCCAGTAGAAACCAAGTTGGAAACGCGATTGGAGGACTTTCGGTAGGCGAACCAGCTGAAGAAATGTATGCTATGACAGAAGTGGTGACTGCTATTTTACCAAAAGACAAGCCTCGTTATTTGATGGGTGTTGGAACACCAGCTAATATTCTAGAAAATATCGCATTAGGTATAGATATGTTCGACTGTGTGATGCCGACTCGTAATGCTCGAAATGGAATGTTATTTACCTCTGAAGGATTTATCAACATCAAAAATAAAAAGTGGGAAGAAGATTTTTCTCCAATAGACACTATGGCACATACCTATGTTGATACGGATTATTCAAAAGCGTACTTGAGACATTTGTTTATTGCAAACGAATTTTTAGGAAAACAAATTGCCACCATTCATAATCTTGGGTTTTATATGTGGTTAGTTCGCGAGGCAAGAAGACAAATTTTAGCAGGAACTTTCAGAGATTGGAAAGAAATTATGGTTAAAAAAGTAACAACGAGATTATAAGATTTTGTTTAAAAGGTTAGTGTTTAAAAGTTTAAATGAGATTGAGTAATTGATCTAAATTAATTTCAAAACAAACAACCCAAAAAAATATGAAAAAAATAGATTGGTATATTTTAAAAAGATACTTAATTACATTTACAGCCATGTTGTTTATGTTCATTCCTATTGGAATTATTATTGACGTATCTGAAAAAATCAATCGGATGATTGAAAATAAAGTAGCTATTAAAGATGTTTTGGTTTACTATTACGGGTTTACTATTTATTTTGCCAATTTATTATTTCCTATTTTTTTGTTTTTGTCTATTATTTGGTTTACCTCCAAACTAGCTAATAATAGTGAAATTATTGCCATTTTAAGTTCAGGAATTTCATTTACACGGTTTTTAAGACCCTATCTGATTGGAGCAACTTTAGTTTCTTTTGTAACTTTATTAATGGGGTTCTTTATTTTGCCTGATGCCAGTGAAAAATATTGGGGATTTAGATATGCGTATTTAAAGAAAAACACAGAAATTAGACAAACAATAGACATTTTTCGTCAAGTGAAACCTAACGAATACATGTATGTTAGTAGTTATAATGGTCTTTCAAAAACAGGATTTGACTTTATTTACGAAAAGTTTAACGGCAACAAATTAGAATATAAATTATATGCGAATCGAGTAAAGTATAATGAAAAAACAAAAGACTACACGTTGTATAATTATGTAAAAAGAACAATCGGTAATGAGAATGATATCATCGAAAAAAAGGAAAATTATATCCGAAAATTCGATTTTGAGCCAGATGATTTATCCCCAACAGTATATATAGCCGAAACGATGAATATTTTTAATTTGGTTAAATTTATTGAGAAAGAAAGAGCCAAAGGTAGTTCCAATTTAGATGTGTATTTAGTGGTGTTATATAAGAAATTTAGCATTCCTGTATCAGCATTTATATTAACCATAATTGCAGTTTCTGTATCGGCAATGAAACGTAGAGGCGGTATGGGAATAAATTTGGCTATTGGGATTTTAGTAGCCTTTTCGTTTGTGTTTTTCGATAAAATTTTTGGCACCTTAGCCGAAAGTTCAAGCATTCCACCGTTTTTGGCAGTATGGTTTCCTAATTTAATTTTCGGTATTTTAGCACTTTATTTGTTAAGAAATGCCAAACGTTAATTTAAAACATAATTTACATCTTCATTTAATTGTTTTTATTTGGGGTTTCACAGCAATCTTAGGAAAACTAATTTCTTTAGATGCACTACCATTAGTTTGGTGGCGAATGTCATTAGCTGTGATTTTGATTTTTAGCTATATTTATTTTCGAAAAACAAGTATTGCTTTAACAAGAAAAGACATTATATTATTACTTATTTCTGGGTTAGTTATTGCTTTACATTGGATTACTTTTTTTAAAGCTATTAAAGTTTCTAATATTTCAATTACTTTAGCATGCTTATCCACAGGAGCTTTTTTTACCTCTATTTTAGAACCTATTTTTTATAAACGAAAAATGGTTTGGTATGAAATTGTTTTTGGACTTGTTGTTTTAATTGGCTTGTATTTTGTTATTGAATCTTCTGAACCAAATTTCATACAAAAAAGTATCAATAGCAATATGACGGGTACTATGCAAGGTGTGCTTTTAGCTTTAACATCAGCATTTTTATCGGCGAGTTTTTCTATAATTAATGGAAAATTTGCACAAAGAATTGAAGCAACAATTATATCTTTTTACGAATTATTAGGAGGTGTCTTGTTTTTAAGTATTTTCTTACTTTTTACACAGCAATTTTCAACAGAATTTTTCAACATTACTCTTTCTGATTTTATGTGGTTAGGAATTTTAGCATCTGTGTGTACCGCTTACGCTTTTATTGCATCAGTAAACGTTATGAAATATATTTCTCCTTACACGGTTATGCTAACTATTAATCTAGAACCTGTTTACGGAATAGCTTTAGCCGTTTTAATTTTCGACAAAAAAGAACAAATGAGTTTTTCATTTTACATAGGTGCCGCAATCATACTAATTACAGTGATTTTGAATGGATTAATTAGAAATTATAAAAAAAGTATCTAGATATCGCTTTAAAAATTATTCAAATAATTATTAAATAGTATCTTTGTATTTACAAACAAATTAATAAAAATTAACTTTTATGGA
>JBIPOM010000066.1:0-11887 GCA_044379175.1 Flavobacterium sp.
TTAAAAAGAAACCTTCTCTGTTTTCTTTGTCTACATGTTTGTTATGTAATGTTTTTGTGAATTCTTCAATTATAATCTTATTTAAAATAGCTTCATTTATATGTGCAGTTTTATAATCGTCTTCAATAGGTTCAGTAACAATTGCAACTGCTTTTTTAAGTTTTTCTATTTTATCATCTATATTATTTGTCGCAAATACTAGCCGGTATTCTATCCATGCCCAATACCATGAAGATAAATAAACTAAAAGTTTGTGTTTGTTTTCAAAATAACGGTAAATAGAACTTTCATTAGAACCAATCTTTTCGCCTAATTTTTTAAATGTAAATTCTTCAAATCCTATTTCGTCTATTAATAAAATACTATTTTTAATAATTTTTTTTCCTAAATCTGATGTTTCAGGATCTTTTACATATGTTTTTGAATTAACTTGAATTTTAATATTTGCTAATAAATCTTGCATATTTAGTCTAAATTTGTTTCTTTTTCTCCTTTAAAATCAAATGAATATAAAAGTACAATGTTTAGAAAATCTCTTCCCGTTTCATCATTAATTTTATAATCAAATTGATAAATGTACCCTGTTTGAATGGCTAAATTTTTATTTATATCGAATCCACCTCCTAAAAATAATCTATTTCTTTCAAAAAAAGGCTCTTTGTTTGTAAAAAATAACTCATTCCAACCTAGTAAAAAATATTCCTTTTCTTTTTCTTTATTTTTGAATAATGGCACTTTTGCACTCAATCTATACCTAAATCTGTTTCTATAGCCCAAATTTGTAAACCGTTGTTCTGCTCTATATCGGTGTTCTACTGTCATGAAATTTAATGGGTTTTTAAAGACCAGTTGTATCCATGTTCTTATTTCTTTTTGTTTTATTGGTGATGCAAAATTGCCATTTTCACTGTATGTATTGTAACTTCCAAAACCAGAATTAACATAGAAATTTGGCTTGATTTTATAAGTGACACCCGATTTTATTTCGTAATAATGAAAATTATCATAAAACTTTAAACTTCGTAGTTGGCTTTCAGCAAAAACTTGCCATTTATTGTTTATTTTTAAGTTAAAATTAGTAGTATTCCAAGTTCCTAATTCGTTTTGCGAATAACTTAGAATTGAAAAAAAAACAAATAAAAGTAAGCGATACTTCATTTTTATAATTTAATTTTAAATCCAAAGTTTAAATTTAAAATATCTGTTTGATTTAACTGTAAAGGATTTTTTTCTAGGTCTAAAAATTGCAAATGATCCAAACCTTTAATTTGTTTAGGAAGCATTTTAAAATTATTATTGTCCATGTATAGCTTTTCTAATTTTTCTAATTTTTTGAAATTTTTTGGTAAATGATCTAGTTTATCGTTTGACAAATGAAGGGATTTTAATGATGGGAGAGAAGCTAATACACTAATGTTTTTGTCCAAATCAAAATTTACTTCATCATTTAAATAAAGTTCTTCCAATAGAATTAAATTTTTATATTCTTTTGGAATTATTTCAAAATCATTACCACTCAAGTCTAAAAACTTCAATTTCTTTAAGTTGCCGATTTCTATTGGAAGCTCTTTGATATGATCATTCTTCAATATTAAATACTCTAAATTAGTAAATTTTGTAAAGAAGTTTTTTTCAAATTTGATATTTTGATTGCTTAAATTCAAAACTTTAATATTTTCTGGGTTTTTCAATGCTTCTTCTAAATTAGTTGGTTCAGAATATATTTTTAAACTATCCACTTGTTGACCAAAACTATTTATACCAACTAGTAGTAAAATAAGAAGACTGTATTTAATTTTCATGGTCATATTTATGAGTTTAGATTACATAGCAAATATACACTCAAAATCAATAGTATTACTATCGATATTGAGATTTTAACTATAATTTAAGAATTTTACACAAAAAAACCATCATTTATGATGGTTTTTTTATGAGTATAAAATTATTATTCCTTTTTAAGTTCAAGTTTCTCGGCAAAGTAATCACAAAAATCGGTCATGGCACCTGCCATTTTTTCATCGCCAGTAGCACGTTGAAACGTATCCGTCATAGCTATCAAAGTTTGATGGAAAAATATTTTCATTTCATCAACAGGCATGTCTTTTGTCCATAAATCAATACGAAGGGTTTCTTTTGCTTTCGCATCCCAAATGGATAATAAAACTGTTTTTGCTTCTTCATTATTTACGCCACCATCTTGTGCTGTCCATGTTAATTTTTCAGGTACATTATTTTCGTCTAATGATATGTTTACTTTAATTTCAGATGTTTTGCTCATTTTTTTTGGGTAAAAGGTTTTGATAAAGGGGTTATGATAAAATAGTTAAGTAATTTTTTACTGTTTTTTTGGTTTGTATTTCGATTTGTTGAAAACAACTGTTGGTTCTGTTTTTAGAAGTTGGTCTAAGGTTACATTATTGTTCTCCATATAACTTTTTACAATTTGCCAACCTAGCCATTGTCCTATTCTACCCGGCGATTCACTATCAATTTCCAAATAAAATTTCGTAAAAGGCCCGTCTTCAATAAAACGTTGGTAATTTTTAATATTGTTGTCATAAAGAAGTTTTTCTTCAACTAAATAACTCCACATTTGAAATTCGTTTTCAATACAGAATTTTTCTTGCATTTCTGTGTAGCCAATTTTTTGATAATTTGGCGTTTCAGTTAGTAAAAGGTCTTTTAAATAGTGCAATTTTCCATAATAAATCATTTCACTAATTAAGGTTTTGTCTTGTGAAGGTACTATTTTTCTAAAAGCAAAATTTGTTACTAAATCCGGTAATATTTGATGCGATTCTAAGTTGGCTTTTTGATATTCAGCAAACGGTTCATAAAATTTATGATTTTTCCCTAAATACGTATCTAAAGAAATTAAAATTAAATCATTAGTATAAAATGCTTTTTTATCAATTAAAACTTCATTTACTAAAGTAATTACTCTGGGTGTTTTTTCTTCAGGAAAATAATGCTTAATTCTTGAAACTAACATTTCTAAATCGTCTTCAATTTTTGAATTATCAGGAAATTGTTTTGAAACTTCAACATTTAATTCTTTAAAAATTGGATCGTTTAGTTTGACATACCAAATTGAATCTGGAAATTGTGTTGGAAATAAAAACGGATATTGATTTTTTAATTCAGGTAATGTTTCTGGAGAAGCCTTCGCATATAATTTATCGAAACGTTCAATATTTAAATCAACTGATTTTTTAACGTCTACTATTTCAATCGCATCATTTTTTTTACATTGCAGAAAACAAAAAACTGAAATTAGCAAGAAGATTAATTTTTTCATCGTATGAAATTTACTATTTTTATCAAAAATTATTGAACTGCAAATATATAATTATATCCCTATATTATTTATTAAAATTATGTCAAAAAATACAATGCTACATTTAGAAGAGATTCATACTTATATTGTCAATTGGTTGAAAACCTATGCAGAAAATTCTGGTGTAAAAGGTTTTGTAATTGGAATTTCAGGCGGAATAGACAGCGCCTTAACCTCAACATTATGCGCACAAACGGGTTTTCCTGTTTTGTGTGTGGAAATGCCAATTCATCAAGCAGAAAGTCACGTAAATAGAGCGAATGAACATATTCATCAATTAAAATCGCGGTTTCCGAATGTGTTTAAAGAAAGAGTGGATTTGACACCAAGTTTTGAAACATTTAAAAAAAGCGTGCCAACTTGTGAAAACGAGGCAGCTTTAGCTTTAACTTTAGCCAATACCAGAGCGCGTTTACGTATGACAACTTTATATTATTTGGCAGGAATTCACGGATTTTTAGTTGCTGGTACAGGAAATAAAGTAGAAGATTTTGGAGTAGGATTTTATACAAAATATGGTGATGGTGGGGTAGATGTGAGTCCAATAGCCGATTTAATGAAAAGCGAAGTAAGACAATTAGCTAAATTTGTGGGTGTACCTGAAAGTATTTTAATTGCTAAGCCAACGGATGGTTTATTTGGTGATGATAGAAGTGACGAAGACCAATTGGGCGCCTCGTATGACGAGTTAGAGTGGGCGATGGAAGCAATGGATAATGGAAAAACTATTGAGAATTTTGAAGGTAGAGAAGCGGAAGTCTTTAAAATCTTTCAGCGATTAAATAGAATTAACCAACATAAAATGCAACCCATTCCAGTTTGTGAAATTCCAAAATCTTTAAAAACTAAATTTTAGTTTAAAATCGAGCTAAAACCCGACCTAAATTTTTTGCGATTACAGAAGTTAGCGATAAGTAATCTTTTATAGTGGTGAGAATTTCTGAATTATCGATAGAAACATCTGAAGTAATTTTGTTTTTATTTTCTTCAATAATACTATTTAATAAATACCATCTGTAAGATAAAATAGTTTCATTAACACTTTGTGCTAAATTAATATTTTTATCTTCAACTACGATTTTTCTACTTTCCCATTTGTGTAAAACATCTCGTTCTTCAAGCATTAAAATTGAAGTTATTTTATTGGCTATTTCCGGTGAAGTTTGCGAAATATATTTATCAATTTCAAATTCGATATTTTGATTATAGTAATTGATTATGTCTGAGTAAATGGTTTTAAAAATTTGGTTTGACAATTCAATTTCATCTTCTTGAAGTGCCAAATATATTTTTTCGTATACTTTATAGGAATTGGTTTCCTTTACTTCTAAAATGTTTCCCGCTTCGTCTTTTGATAAAAATGTTTCAGTAAAATCATCTGTTTTAGAACCGTTAATTAATAATATTTCTATAATTTTTTGTTCTAATTCGAATAAAATATCAATTTTTTCAGGTTGTAATTGTACATTGTTTTTATGAACTTCAAATGTTTTTTTCTCTTCGGTATATTTTTTATTGGCTTCCGAAATATCTTTCTTAAGCATTTGAGCTAAGGTATTATACAATACCTCTTCCGAAATATCCATAATGCGCGAACACTCTTTTATGTATACTTCCCTTTTAATTTGGTCTGAAATTTTAGAAATACTTTGTACCATATCTCTAATTAATTCTGCTTTTTTTATAGGGTCGTTATTGGCTTCTTTAACTAATAAATCGGCTTTAAACTGAATGAAATCTTTTGAATTTTCGTCTAAATACTGTTTTAAAACCTCATACGAATTGTTTTTGGCAAAACTATCTGGGTCTTCTCCATCAGGAAAACTACAAACTTTTACGTTCATTCCTGCTTCCAAAATCAAATCAATTCCTCGGATAGAAGCGCGTAAACCTGCAGCATCACCGTCAAAAAGTACTGTAATATTATTGGTTAATCTGTTTACTAAACGAATTTGATCAGGCGTTAATGCCGTTCCAGAAGAAGCCACAACATTTTCAATCCCACTTTGATTGAACTGAATTACATCGGTATATCCTTCAACTAAATAGCAATTGTCTTGCTTGGCAATCGCTTGTTTGGCTTGAAAAATGCCGTATAAAACTTTACTTTTATAATAAATTTCGCTTTCTGGCGAGTTTAAATATTTTGCCGCTTTTTTATCATTAGTTAAAATTCTACCTCCAAATCCTAAAACACGACCACTCATACTCTGAATAGGAAACATGACACGACCTTTAAATCGGTCAAATGTTTTTCCGTCTTCTTGTTTTACGATGGTTAACCCCGTTTTTTCTAAATACTCTAATTTGTATGCTTTTCCTAAGGCTTCTTTCGTAAAAGCATCCCAAACATCAGGAGAATATCCCAATTGAAATTTCTCGATAGTCTCTTTTGTAAATCCTCTTTCTTTGAAATAGGACAAACCAATTGCTTGGCCTTCATCGGTATTGAGCATAGTTTTATGAAAATAATCTCGAGCAAACTCTGAAACCAAATACATACTTTCTTTTTCGTTTGCTTGCTCTATATCTTCATTAGAAACTATGGTTTCTTCTACTTCAATTCCGTATTTATTGGCTAAATATTTAATGGCTTCTGGATACGTAAAATGTTCGTGTTCCATTAAGAAAGTAACCGAATTTCCGCCTTTTCCAGAACTAAAATCTTTCCAAATTTGTTTCACTGGCGACACCATAAATGAAGGCGATTTTTCGTTCACAAACGGCGAAAGTCCTTTCATATTACTTCCAGAACGTTTGAGTTGTACGAAATCGCCAATGACTTCCTCTACACGAGCTTGGTCAAATACTTTTTCTATGGTTTCTTTAGATATCAATGTAATGTTTTGATTTTAGTTGGTAAAAATACGATATTTAAAAACATAAAAAAAACCTACAAGAAATTTCCTTGTAGGTTTTGAAAAAAGCATTTTATAACTCAAATTTTATGCTATTTTTTAATTCCAATCAAAACGAATACCTAATGAAATATTGTTTTGATCTACTGGATTGTTTTTAAAAATTGGGTTTAAATCGTATTTTAAATATAAAGAAGCGTCTTTGTAACCAATGTAAGTACTTAATCCATACGTAAAATCGTTTACATTGAAATCGCCTTTTTGTTTTTCTCTAATTCTATAACCATTTTGTTCGTATTGAATAAATTGTTTTGAGTTGGTATTTACACCCACAAAACCACCAATTCCGAAACGCGCTCCAGTATGCGATTTGAATATTTTCTTATCATTAACCACTTTTGTTTTTGAAAAATCAAATTCCAAATGCATCGGAACTACAAAATATACATTTCTAAAGTAGGTTCTGTTGGCTTTTGTTTCCACACCAGCATCTACCAAAACGGTTTGATTATTGATGTCATCAAACACTCTATTGTCTGTGGCGTGTAGTTGGTTATACATAAATCCAACGCCGTATTTTAAATGTATTAAATTGCTATTTTTTGATAATCGTGTGTTCCAAGTAATACCCCATTCGTAAAATCCTGAACGACCATAACCAAATTGAGAATTGGCAACCGCATTATCGGTAACTAAGTTGTTGTAACCTGCTGCAAATACAAATTGACTTGTAGTTTTGTTTTCAGATTTATTTTTGTCGAAGTTTTTGCTTTTTAAACGACCATCAATTGAAAAGCTAATTTTATTCAAGCTATCATTTGGCTTTTCCTCATTTACATTTCCATTTACTAATTCGCGTAATGCTTTTTCTTGTTCGGCAATTTTTGTTTCAATGTTTTTGGCACGTTCTTCTGCAATTTTTGCTTTTGAAGTTGCCGCTTCTTCTTTAGTCATTTTCCCTAATTCTACTGCTTTGTCAAGGGCTTCTACCTCTGCTTTTAAGGCTTTTTTTTCTTCTTCGGTAATAGTTTTTATTTGAACAGCAATTTCTTTTGCTTTTTGTTCAAATGTTTTTTCTTGTGCGCACACTTTATTAACCAATGTTAGTAATGCGATACTGATGTACAAAATAATTTTTTGCATAATTTAGGGGATTTAAAAGTTAGTTATAATTTCTGTTTACAAATGCTGATTTTGCTTGTTTTAATTTTGTGATGGTTTTTTCTTTAAAGGTTTGATCCAATTCTGATTCTACAGCTTGTAATAAATCGTTTGGATTTACACGTAAAGTGGACTTAAATGAAACCGTATTGCTAGGTTTCTTTTGTCCTTGCACTTCTGCTAAAAGTGTTTCTGGTGTGGTGTAATTATAAGTCGGCTCTTTAATTTCTTGTTTTGGGCTTTCTTTTTTAACTTCATTTATAGTAATGACTTTCTGTTGTTTTAGTAGTGCCGTTTCATAGATTTCTAATTTAGAATCTACGTTTTGAGCTGTATGAATAGTAGTACTTTTTTTCGTTTCTGAAGAAGTATTTGTTGTCGGGTTATTAGCCAATTCATTTTCAAATGAAACACTATTTTCTTTGGTGCTTTGTTGGTGCGTTTCCGTTTCTGAATTTATTTTAGATGTAACAATTTCTTCAGTTGAAGGCATCAATTTAGTTTTTTCGTTTTGTGGAAAGAAAACGTATCCTACACCTGTAAATAAAAGAAACGTTGCTGCAATACTTAACCAAAAAAAGATTTTAGGTTGTTTTTTTTCTTCTGCAAGAGTCAACATCGCGTCTAATTTGTTCCAAGTTGTTTCAGTTGGTTCAATTGTACGAAAATTGAATTTTTCTTGTATGTTTTTATTAAAATTATCTTGTTCCATTTTCTTTATTTTTTAATATTGTAATTTGAGATTGCAACATTTTTTTTGCATGTGATAATTGCGATTTTGATGTACCTTCTGAAATATCTAATAATTTCGCAATTTCATGATGTTTATATCCTTCTATAACAAATAAATTAAAAACCATTTTATAGCCATCCGGCAAATTGTCAATTAAAAATTGAATATCATCTACAGAAAAATCACCTTCCATTTCGTAATTGTCTTCTGCTTCAGCATATACTACGTCTTCAATGTTTTTATGATTAAAACTGTTTTTCTTTACTCGTAAATAATCGATACATTCATGAATCATAATGCGTTTTATCCAACCTTCAAAACTGCCTTTATGTTCAAATTTTTTTAAATTGGTAAACATTTTCATAAAGCCAGTAAGCATTACATCTTCTGCATGATGCGTGTCTTTTATATACTGCCTGCAAGTACTCAACATTTTAGAAGCATATTTGATGTACAACAAATGTTGTGCTTGGCGATTATTCGCAATCGCTTCACTGATTAGTTGTGCTTCTTCTTTATGCAATGCGATTACTTTCATGTTTCAATGACAATATCAATATCAAAAATCAAATTTTAAATGCTTCTATTAACATAGACGAGAATGATTTAAAAAAGGTTGTATCTTTATTAAAATCCCAAAATAAAAATTTCAAATTCCAATTTTGCTTCTATTTGTTTAGACAATTATTGTTTTAAAGTGGTTGTATCAAGTATAAAATTCACTGATTACTAATAACTGAACATTGCAAACTAGAATTATATCTTTCTATCAATAACGTAGTTAACCATTAAAACAAGAGAATCTTTATATATTGATTCAGGAAATTCTTTAATAAGAAGAAGTGCTTCTTGTTGAAATTGTTTCATTTTATGCTCGGCATATGATAATCCTCCCTGATTTTTTACGAAGGCAATTACTTCTTTTACTCTTTTTTTATCTTTATTGTGATTTTTTATGGAATTAATCACCCAACTTTTTTCTTTTAAAGAACAGTTATTTAGTGTGTAGATGAGTGGCAAAGTCATTTTTTGTTCTTTTATGTCAATACCCGTTGGTTTGCCGATGGCATCTTCAGTATAATCAAATAAATCGTCTTTAATTTGAAACGCCATTCCAATTAGTTCGCCAAACTTTCGCATTTTTTCAACTGTTTTATGCTTGTCTGGCGCTACAGCACAAGCACCAAGTGCACAACATGCAGCTATTAGTGTAGCCGTTTTCTGACGAATGATTTCGTAATAAATGGCTTCTGTAATATCTAATTTTCTGGCTTTTTCTATTTGAAGTAATTCGCCTTCGCTCATTTCTCTTACAGCTACAGATATTATTTTTAGTAAGTCAAAATCGTTATTGTCTATGGAAAGTAGTAATCCTTTTGAAAGCAAAAAATCACCAACTAAAACAGCAATTTTATTTTTCCAAAGAGCATTTATTGAGAAAAAACCTCGTCGTTTATTGCTGTCGTCTACAACGTCGTCATGCACTAAAGTTGCGGTATGAATAAGTTCAATAACCGATGCGCCTCTATATGTTCTGTCATTTACTGTGCCGCCAGAAATCATTTTTGCTGTTAAGAACACAAACATTGGTCGCATTTGTTTTCCTTTTCGGTTGACAATATAATGCGTAATACGATTTAATAATGCGACTTTTGAAGACATAGCTAATTGAAACTTTTTTTCGAAAAGTTCCATCTCGTAGGCTATGGGTTCTTTTATTTGCTCAGTAATTTTCATTACCTCAAAGATACTACAGATTAAAGGATTAGAAAAATATTTTTTATTTATTAAACCTTTTTAGTAACTTTGTGTCTAATATATTGAATCTTAAAATTTTATAGACATGAAAAAAATATTTAAATTTTTATTTCCAATTGTAGTAGTCCTTGTTTTTATTGGTTGTGAGAAAGATAATGAAACTGTTGCTAATACATTAACTTCAGAAGATGCCTTGGTTAATGCAAAAATTGATGCTGGTACTGATGATATTTCAAATATTTTAGATCAATTATTTGATAATGTTAATGGAACTACTATTTCTTATAGAGGTACAAACAATGATAACTCCGTTTTTTCAAATTGTGCAACTATCACAAGAGTACCAGCTTTTGGAACGGTTATCACACCAGGAACTCAAGTGACAAAAACCATTGATTTTGGAACAACAGGATGTCAATTAAACAATGGGAACGTGGTTAAAGGAAAAATTATAATTAGTTTCGTTTTTCAACCTACAGCGGTTTCTCATACGGTAACGTATACATTTGATAATTTTTATCACAACAATATTAAATTTGTTGGAACAAAAACATTTACTCGTTCATTAACAGCTGCAACTGCAACATCTGCGCCACATCCTATCGTAGTTATGTTATTGGATATGACTATTACAATGCCAAACGGAGACGTTTACACACGTGTTGGAACAAGAACAAGAGAATTAGTAGAAGGATTTAGTACAACTCAAATTTTCGCAGATAATATTTATAAAATCACAGGAAACTGGACTACTACACATCCAAACGGAACGGTACAAACAGCAACAATTACTACACCATTAAGAGCCAAAATGAGTTGTTTAGCAGTTCCTAATCCTAAACCTATATTAGTTTTAGGAGTTATTACTTTTGTTAAAAATGGAGTAACCGCTACTTTAGATTACGGAAATGGAGTTTGTGACAATACAGCTGTATTTACAATCAATGGAACTTCATACACAATTACAATTGGTAATTAATTATAGCATTTATTCATAAAAAAAGAGAAGCATAGCTTCTCTTTTTTTATGATTTATTAGCTAATTGTCCGCAAGCGGCATCGATATCTTTTCCTCTACTTTTTCTTACTTTTACTACAATATTATTTCTTTCTAAAGCTGTGATGTAATCTTTTGTAGCTTGTTCGCTGGCTTGTTGGAAATTGCCATCATCAATTGCGTTGTATTCAATTAAGTTGACTTTGCAAGGTACATATTTGCAAAATTTCACTAAGGCATCAATAGAGGCTTTGTCATCATTAATTCCTTTCCAAACTACGTATTCATAGGTGATTTTGCTTTTTGTTTTGGCGTACCAATATTCTAATGACTCACGTAATTCGGTTAATGGAAAACTTTTAGTAAACGGCATAATTTCGTTTCGAGTAGCTTCAATTGCAGAGTGCAAAGAAACTGCTAAATTAAATTTTACAGCATCATCCGCCATTTTTTTAATCATTTTCGAAACTCCAGAAGTAGAAACGGTAATTCGTTTTGGCGACATCCCTAAACCTTCGTTTGACGTAATCATATCGATTGCTTTCATTACGTTTGGGTAATTCATTAAAGGTTCACCCATTCCCATAAAAACAATATTCGAAAGCGGTCTGTCGTAATACAATTTACTCTCGTTATCAATAGCTACTACTTGGTCGTAAATTTCACCAGGTGTTAAATTTCTCATTCTCTTTAATCTTGCAGTAGCACAAAAATTGCAATCTAAACTACATCCAACCTGACTCGATACACAAGCAGTTGTTCTCGTTTTGGTTGGAATCAGAACACTTTCAACAATTAAATCATCGTGTAAACGCACCGCATTTTTTACGGTTCCGTCTTCACTGCGTTGCATCGTATCTACTTTTACGTGATTAATTACGAAATTAGCTTCTAACATAGCGCGAGTTTCTTTCGAAACATTGGTCATACTTTCAAATGAATGTGCGCTTTTGCTCCACAGCCATTCGTAAATTTGATTACCACGAAACGCTTTATCGCCATTAGTTACAAAGAAATCTCGTAATTGCTCTTTAGATAAA
>JBIPOM010000262.1:0-3165 GCA_044379175.1 Flavobacterium sp.
AAAAAATCCGATCCCATTTATTTTGAAAGAAACGACTTTTGAAAGAAAGACTTATTTTAGTAATAATTTGTTAAATTTTCATTACGCTATTACAGTATGATTTTTCAATCCGTTATTTCAGTACTTTAGTAAAAAAAAGCTATGAAAATAAATTTTACATTAAAATATGTATTGTGTATTTCCTTGTTTGCACTTGCAGAAGGTATAAAAGCACAAGAAACAACATTCAATTATACCGGTGCGGTTCAAACCTATACTGTTCCTGACGGAGTTACCGCTGTTCAATTAGAAGTTTGGGGAGCTCAAGGGGGATCTGGTGTAGGTTTTGATGGTGTGCCGGCGACGGGAGGATTAGGTGGATACTCAATTGGCAACTTAGAGGTTGTACCTGGACAAGTATTGAATGTTTACGCTGGTGGTGCGGGGGCACTATATGGAATTGGTGGATTCAATGGAGGCGGACAGGCAGGAACTGAATATGGTGCATCAGGAGGAGGGGCTTCTGATGTAAGAATTGGAGCCTATACATTATTCGATAGAGTAATAGTCGGCGGCGGCGGCGGCGGCGGCGCGTTTGGCTCTTATGGAAGTTATGGCGGTGAAGGTGGCGGCTTAACAGGAGGAATGGGTTTAAGTCATTATGGTGATATAGCAGGAAGTGGAGGGACGCAAGTGGCAGGTGGAGCGGCAGGATGTTGTTATGGAGCTGCAACGGCTGGTGTTTTTGGAGCTGGTGGAGGACCAGGAGATTATCACAATGCTGGTGGTGGTGGCGGTTGGTACGGTGGCGGTTCCGGCGCAGCGCAAGCTGGCGCTGGGGGAGGCTCTTCTTATATTGGTGGGGTTGCTGCTGGTTTTACAACTCCTGGGCTTAGAGCAGGAAATGGCCAAGTGATTATTACGGTGCTTTGTTCGCCAATGACTTTAGTTGTCTCCGATTACGAAATTTGTTTAGGTGAATCGGTGACCATGGATGCTGACGGAGCTGGGACAATCTCTTGGACAGGTGGCGTTGTAAATGGCGTTCCATATACACCAGCAAGTACTGGTACATTTACCTATAATGCAACTAGTTCATCTCCTACAGATTGCGGTTTGACTGTTGAGATTCTTGTCAACGAACTTCCAAATGTAACCGCTTCGGTTGATGAAACAGAGATTTGTTTAGGTGAATCGGTGATTTTCTCAAATAGTGGAGCAGACACCTATACGTGGGATCCTGCAGATGTAACGGCTGGTGATCCTTATTCTCCAACAGAAGGTACAGCAACTTATGTGGTAACTGGGATTAATACAGCTACTGGTTGCGAAAACACAGCTGAGGTTGAGGTAACTGTTTTCGAAGAATTAACCATTACATTTACTATAGTTGATGAAATGGCGGGCGCAGATGGTGAAATTGACATCACAGTTACTGGTGGAAATCCTGCTTATTCATTTGATTGGGACAACGACGGAACAGGAGATTTTGATGATACCGAAGATTTAACAGGACTTGCTGGCGGAACCTATATTGTAGTTGTTCAAGATGAGGCAGGTTGTTCTATCAATGAATCCATTGTGGTAAGCAGCCAACTGGGTGTTTCAACAAATGCACTTTCAACTTTGACAATTTATCCAAATCCAGTTCGGGATAATTTAACGATTACTCAAGAAGGAAATTTTGTTTATCAATTGGTTACTTTAGAAGGGAAAGTGTTAGTAAATAGCACTGGATTAAATCAAAAAGTAATTGATATGAATGAATTTGCAAAAGGTGTTTATTTATTGAATGTCACTGTAAATGGGCAAGAAGTGTCTACAAAAGTGGTAGTGGAATAAGCTTAAAATTTAGTAATTTAAAAAGGGACTGCTCGTTTTGAGTTAGTCCCCTTTTTATGTTCAAAAGAGAAGGATTTCAATAAAACGAGGTGTTTTAGGAATCATTGACTCAGCAATAGGATAAAATTGTATATTTGAAGTACATCTAAATGTTTAATATGAGACAAAATTATTTTATGAAACAATTTTTGTTGGCACTCGCGTTAATTAGCGGGGGCCAATTTTGGGCACAAGTGACCACCATAAATTACACAGGCACCTTGGCAACGTACACGGTTCCACCCGGCGTTACAAGCATTCGGATCGAAGCCTTAGGCGCAGCGGGAGGAACAGGACTTTTAGGAGTGAGCGGTAAGGGAGCCAAAATGGTTGGAACATTTACGGTTATTCCTGGAGAGGTGCTAAATGTTTTAGTTGGTGGTTCTGGTGTGGCAGGAACGTATGTTGCTGGTGGTGGTGGAGGTTCATTTGTTTGGAAAAGTGGCCCCGCATTATTAATGGCAGCTGGTGGTGGCGGTGGCGGTGGTTACACCGACGTTGGAGGCGCTAGTTATAACGGTATGAATGCCTCAACCACAACTAGCGGAACAAACGGAAACAGTCAAGCTGCTGGTGGCGGTGTGAGCGGCAATGGAGGCACTGCTTCTTTGGCTCCAACTTACGCTGCTGGTGGAGCAGGATGGAATAGCAATGGAGTAAATGGAACTATTCATGGATGTTCGCCTAATTCGATTGGCGGTCAACGTCCATTATTAGGCGGAGCAGGTGGAACAGGTGGAGGATTGGCAGGTGCTGGTGGCTACGGTGGTGGCGGTGGTGGTAATGCGAGATGTGGTGCTGTGGGCGGCGGCGGCGGCGGCGGTTATAGTGGCGGTGGACCTGGTGGAGAAGTGGTGAGTGGTCGATACGATGGCGGTGGCGGCGGTGGTTCGTTTAACGGGGGAACTGATCAAACAAATACCGCTGGTTTAGGAGCTGGAAATGGTCAAGTAATTATTACAGTGCTTTGTTCCCCAATGACCTTATTTGTTTCTGATTACGAAATTTGTTTAGGTGAATCGGTGACCATGGATGCTGACGGAGCTGGGACAATCTCTTGGACAGGTGGCGTTGTAAATGGCGTTCCATATACCCCAGCAAGTACTGGTACATTTACGTATAATGCAACTAGTTCATCTCCTTTAGATTGTGGTTTGTCGGTTGAGATTCTTGTCAACGAACTTCCAAATGTAACCGCTTCGGTTGATGAAACAGAGATTTGTTTAGGCGAATCAGTAATTTTCTCAAACAGTGGAGCAGATACATATACATGGGATCCTGCGGATGTAACGGCTGGCGATCCAT
>JBIPOM010000003.1:0-37199 GCA_044379175.1 Flavobacterium sp.
GGATGGCGTTTTTGTACCGAATATTTCTTTTGGTATGCCCGTTTTGCAAGCTATTTCAAAACACGCTACCAAAACTATAGATGTACATTTAATGATAGTAGATCCTGACAGATACATAACTACTTTTGCTAAATTAGGAGCGAATGTATTAACGGTTCATTATGAAGCCTGTAATCATTTACACAGAACATTACAAGCCATAAAAGCGGAAGGCATGAAAGCTGGAGTGGCAATAAATCCACATACTAGCGTGAAAGTTTTAGAAGACATCATACAAGATATTGACTTAGTATGTATTATGAGTGTAAATCCAGGATTTGGCGGACAAAGTTTCATAGAAAAAACGTATGACAAAATCAGCCAATTAAAAGAAATGATTGCTAGATGCAAAACAACTACTTTAATTGAAATTGACGGCGGTGTAACCAACAAAAACGCAAAACAATTAGCCGACACAGGAGCTGATGTTTTAGTAGCTGGAAGTTATGTTTTTGGCGCACAAGATCCAATCGCAACCATTGCCGATTTAAAACAAATTACCAAATAAAAAGTATGCCAATCATAAAAAATCCTTCTTTTTAAAGAAGGATTTTTTGTTTATAGCGATTTTCTCAATATTAACTGACTTTCGTTTTCTATTTTTTCTTTCGTATTGTTTAAAATCATTTCTGCTAAACGAAATCCCATTTCACTGAAATTAGTTGAAATAGTTGTAATACCTTTAGCAACCACTTTTTTCAGAGGGGTGTCGTTATACGAAATTAACCCAATATCTTTTCCAATTGCTAATTTACTTAAGGCCGCATTTTCAATAATTGTTACTAAATCCCTATCATTTGGCAAAATATACACATCGCCTTTTTGAAGTGAATCCACTATAAATTCCGACTTAATTTCATATTCAAAATGATAGTTTTTACAAAATCTCTCAAAACCAATTACCATTCCAATTGGTTCTTTTTTTCCAGGAAAAATTAATACCAATTTCTTATATTTATTTAATCGTTTCAGTCCTTTCTCTAAAGCAGTATAGATATCTTTAACAAAATTCTGATATACAGCTGGATATTTTTTTAAATCGTCTCGAGTTTGATCTAAAATATATGTTTCATCTAAAGGCAATTTATCAATAATTTCAGTTGTATGTTCTAAATTAGAAGGCATAATAATGTATTTGGAATAATTCCCAATACTGTCTTGTATCAATTTTGAAAACACCTCTCTATTAAAATGATGAAAAAAAATATCCACATTTGCCTTATCATTAATCGTATCTATAAACGAATTATAAATTTCTTCCTTAAAAGCATTTAATTCATCAAACAAAAGAAAGATGCGCTGTTCGGATTTAAAATCTGTACTTTTAATAAAATATCCTTTTCCTAAAATAGCATAAATAACGCCTCGTTTTTTTAATTCGTTATACGCTAACAATACCGTGTCTCTTGATAAATTGTGCCTTAAGCAAATTTTATTTATGGAAGGTAATTTCTCGTTTTTAATCAAATTATGCAACAAAATTGCCTTTTCTATTGAAAAAATAATTTGCTTATATTTCGGTATTGAAGAAGTTGTATCAATAGTTATCATAAAAACAAATGTATGAAACTGGTAGTTAAAAAACAACAAACTGGTAGGTACCGGTATGATATTATTTATAAAAAATATAAATTTGAATAGTAATCAAAAAACATATTAATAAAATTGTCAGAAATTAAAAAAGTTAATCAAAATATAGCTTCATTTGGATGCACATCAAATGGGAAAGAATCATTTTGTTATACACTAAGCAATTCAAACGGTTTAGAAGTAGTAATTATTGACTTTGGTGCCACCATACAATCCATAAAAATACCTGTTTCATCAGCAAAAAAAGTAGATGTTGTATTGGGTTTTGATCATGTTTCTGACTACGAAAAATCATTTTCACTTTCGGGCGTTCCATTTATTGGTGCTGTGGTAGGAAGGTATGCTGGCAGAATAAAAAATGGCACTTTCAAATTAAATGAGGACGTTTTTCAACTTAATAAAAATTTAGGCGCGCATCATTTACATGGTGGAAAATCAAACTTTAGCAACAACTTTTGGAACGTTATTTCGTTTTCAAATAACAGCATTACATTAGAATATATTTCAAAAGATTTAGAAGAAAATTATCCGGGTGAATTAACTGTTCAAGTTACTTATACGCTTACTAAGCTAGATGAATTGGAAATTAATTACACCGCAAAAACAACAAAAGATACTATAATAAATTTAACACAGCACAGCTATTTCAATTTAGACGGATACGAAAATGGAATTGAAAACCTAGAGCTACAAGTAACAAGTTCAGAGATTTTAGAAACCGATGAAGAGAATGTCCCTACCGGAAAATTTTCAAATAGTATTGATACTTCATTTGATTTTTTAACTTTCAAAAATTGCCCCACAAAAATTGATACTTCATTTGTAATTTCTGATAATTCTAAGTCTGTTGCTACTTTAAAAAGTACCAAAAACAAATTACAAATGCACGTTTTTACAAATCAGCCTTCAGTTCATATTTATGTTGGGGGCGAATGCAATACTCAAGTTTTAGGAAAAAATAATGTAAATTACCATGCTTTAAGTGGTATTTGCTTTGAAACGCAAAATTTTCCAGATGCTCCAAACCAAAGTCATTTTCCAAATGCGGTTTTAAAGCAAAACGAAACCTACTATCAAAAAACTAGTTTTAAATTTGAAAAAATATAACTTATGAAGTCATTTGTCAGATTAGTCCTAATAGTAATCGGATTATTTTTATTTTCTTGTTCTTCTAATGATGCAGTAGTAACGCCTGCTCCTATCCCAAATAATCCCGGAACAGATGATTTTATTCGCGCTGCGGATATGTCGTATTTACCTTTAATTGAAAGCGAAGGTACCATTTTTAAGAAAAACGGAGTAGCAGAAAATGCTATAACCACTTTAAAAAATGCAGGTTGCAATACCATTAGAATACGAATTTGGAAAAATCCATCGACTCCTAGTTCAAGTTTAGCAGAAGTAAAAGCTTTAGCATTAAGAGTCAAACAAGCGGGGATGAAAGTTTGGTTGACTGTTCATTATTCCGACACTTGGGCAGATCCTGGTAGTCAAACGCCGCCATCGGATTGGACTAGTTTATCATTTTTAAATTTAAAAACAGCCGTTAGCAATTATACAACTTTAATAATGACTGAAATTCAGCCTGACATCATTCAAATAGGAAATGAAATAAATAGCGGATTTCTTTGGCCTCAAGGACATTTAATTAATAACGAATCGCAATGCTTACAACTAATTGCTGCTGCTAGTTCGGCAATTAGAAGTCAATCTGCAACAACAAAAATAATGATTCATTATGCAGGAATTGGAAGCGGCGCTACTTGGTTTTTTAATAAAATGAGTAGCATAAACTATGATTATATTGGTTTGTCCTATTATCCTGTTTGGCACGGTAAAAATATTTCAGATGTGAATGCAACGATTACTTCTCTAGGACAAACACATAATAAAAAAGTTATTATTGCTGAAACGGCGTATCCATTTACATTAAATTGGAACGATTGGACAAATAATATAGTTGGACAAAATGATCAATTAATTACGACCTATCCAGCTTCAAACGATGGACAGAAAAATTTTATATTAGCTATAAAAAATCTTGTAAAGCAAAATTCAAAAGGATTAGGCTTTTGCTATTGGGGCGCCGAATGGGTAGCGTTTAGAGGGCCAACAGCTACAAATGGTTCTTCATGGGAAAATCAAGCATTATGGGATTTTAACAACAATGCACTGCCTGTGATGGATGCGTTTAGCCAAAATTAAAATGAAAAATTCACTTGTTTTATTTCTGTTTTCGATTGTTTTTACTTCGTGTACAAGCACCAAAAGCGCTTTTGTAAAAGGAGCAGATATTGGTTGGTTGCCTCAAATGGAAGCCACAGGTTATAAGTTCTACGACCAAGATGGTAAAGAAAAAGATTGTTTGGAATTATTGAAAGATAGAGGCATGAACTCGGTACGATTACGAGTTTGGGTAAACCCAAATAACGACAAGGCTAGCGGACATTGCAGCAAAGAAGAAACGGTTGCGATGGCTTTACGCGCTCAAAAAAAGGGAATGCGAATTATGATTAACTTCCACTATTCGGATTCTTGGGCGGATCCTGCCAAACAAATTAAACCAAAAGCTTGGAAAAATCATTCGTTTCAAGAATTATTACTTGATGTTTACAACCATACGTATGAGGTAATTTCAGCTTTAAAAGACGCTGGCGTAACTCCAGAATGGGTGCAAATAGGTAATGAAATCCCTGGTGGAATGCTTTGGCCAGAAGGCAGTACCGACAATTGGAATCAGTTAGGTCAATTACTAAACAAAGGGTATGAAGCTACAAAAGCAGTTGACAAAAACATAAAAGTAATTGTTCACGTTGATGAAGGAAATAATAACGCTAAATTCAGAAACTTTTTTGATAATGCCACTACTCAAAAAGTAAAATATGACATTATTGGTTTATCATATTATCCGTTTTGGATAAAAAAAGACTATTCTGAAACCATTGCCGACTTAGAATTCAACCTAATCGATATGGTAAAAAGATACAATAAAGAGGTAATGATTGTTGAAGTTGGCGGTGAAGATGATAAAGTTGTAAACACGTACGAATTATTAAAAGCAACAATAAAAGCCGTAAAAAAAGTACCCAATAACAGAGGTTTAGGCGTTATGTATTGGGAACCACAAGGTGCAAAATCATGGAGTGGCTATAGCTTAAGTGCTTGGCAAAACGATGGGAAACCATCACCCGCATTAGATGCCTTTAAAGAAAATTAAAACTATGAAAAAAATTACATTTTTACTTTTAAGGAACAAATTGGCACTAATTATTTTCTTTCTTTTTGCGATTACAAGCGTAATAGCGCAAGAAAAAATAAGTTTAGATGAAGATTGGAAATTTCATTTTGGACATGCCGCAAATGTTGAAAAAGATTTCGATTATAGTAAAACCGCTTTACTACATAAATCGAATGTTTATGCAACTACAATTGTACATCCGAAATTTATTGATAGCACTTGGCAAAAGATCGACATCCCACATGATTGGGTAGTAGAACTTCCATTTGTAAAATCAGAACAAGTAGAAATGGACAGTCACGGATATAAACCCGTTGGCGGTGCGTATCACGAAACAAGTATTGGTTGGTATCGCAAACATTTTTCGGTAGACAAATCAAAAAGCAACAAACGTTTCGAATTGCAGTTTGATGGCATATACAGAAATGCTGAAATTTGGTTAAATGGGTTTTACGTAGGAACTAATTTTAGCGGGTATGTAGGCAACTCCTATGACGTGTCAGATTACATGAACTTTGAGAACGAAAATGTATTAGTTATCCGAGTAGATGCTACACAATATGAAGGCTGGTTTTATGAAGGCGCTGGTATTTACAGACACGTTTGGTTAAATTGTACCGATAAAACTTTCATTCCAGAGGATGGTGTTTTTGTACATTCAAAAGTTAAAGGAAACAACGCAGAGGTTACCATTGAAACTACGGTTCAAAATAATGATTTAAAAAATTCCAATAGTATTGTTTATTCCTATATTACAGATAGAAACGGAAAAATTTTAGTCAAAACAAAGGAACAAAAAGTAAATATAGGAATCTTTAAGAATCAAACCATAAAACAACATTTACAACTAAAAAACCCAACACTTTGGTCGCTTGAAAATCCTTATTTATATAGAGTGGTTTCCGTTTTAAAATCAGAAAATCAAATCATTCATCAAACTAAAACCCGTTTCGGAATAAAAACCGTACAATTTGATGCCAAAGAAGGATTTTTCTTAAACGGAAAACACCTTAAAATTCAAGGCACAAATAATCATCAAGACCATGCTGGTATTGGAAGTGCCCTACCCGACTACATGCAATATTATCGCATCAAACTATTAAAAGAAATGGGGAGTAATGCTTATAGAGCTAGTCATAACGCACCCACTCCAGAACTTTTAGAAGCTTGTGATAGCTTAGGTATGTTGGTTATTGACGAACAACGTTTATTAAATAGTAGTCCAGAATATATAGACCAATTTAAACGATTATTAAAGCGAGATAGAAATCATCCATCTATATTTTTATGGTCTATTGGTAATGAAGAACAAAACATTCAAGGTAATGAATATGGTAAAAAAATCGCACAAACCCTCTTAGCCATTCAAAAAGATATCGACCCATCACGCACTAGCACCTATGCTGCCGATATGGCAAATGATTTCAAAGGCGTAAACGAAGTAATTCCCATTCGAGGATTTAATTACAGAGAATATGCTGTAGCCGATTATCATAAAGACCATCCCAATCAACCGCTTTTGGGTACTGAAATGGGAAGTACCGTAACCACAAGAGGCATTTATGAAAAAGATGAAATTAGAGCCTATGTTCCTGACCAGGATATTACACATCCTTGGTGGGCTAGCAAAGCCGAAACGTGGTGGAAATTAGCCGCAGAAAACAAATATTGGTTAGGTGGATTTGTATGGACTGGATTTGATTATAGAGGCGAACCAACTCCTTATAAATG
Source organism: Flavobacterium sp. (assembly GCA_044379175.1). Lineage (GTDB taxonomy): Bacteria > Bacteroidota > Bacteroidia > Flavobacteriales > Flavobacteriaceae > Flavobacterium. The sequence continues at coordinate 6,599 of JBIPOM010000003.1, forward strand.
GCCAAATATAAGTTCGCATTTCGGAATTTTAGATGTTTGTGGTTTCCCGAAAAACATTTATTACTACTATAAAAGTTGGTGGACCGATACAGACGTATTGCATATCTCTCCGCATTGGAACTGGCCGGAAAAAATTGGGAAACCAATTGATGTTTGGGTAAATTCAAATGCCGAACAAGTAGAACTTTTTTTAAATGGAAAAAGTTTAGGACAAAAAACGATGGAAAAAAATAGTCATTTACAATGGAATGTACTTTACGAACCTGGAATTTTAGAAGCAATTGGCTATAAAAATGGGAAAAAAATTACCGCAAAAGTAGAAACTACTGAACAAGCTAGTCAAGTAGTTATTTCTACTGATAAAACCATTTTAAATGCCGATGGAAAAGATGTTACTGTAATTAATATTTCAATTACTGACGAAAAAGGCAGAGAAGTGCCAACTGCTAACAACATGATTTCATTTACCATTTCTGAAAACGCAAAAATTATTGGTGTTGGAAATGGTGATCCAAGTTCACACGAGCCAGACAAATGCACAACAAATTTATGGCAAAGAAGTGCTTTCAACGGAAAATGCCAGGTCATTATTCAAGCTGGAAAAAATACGGGTGAAGTAACATTTGAAGCTATATCTATCGGATTAAAATCAACAAACACAATTTTAAAACTTGTAAATTCTAACTAATTTACAACCACAAAAATGAAGAAAAAACTCATTCAACATACTACTAAACATTTTGAAAAATTATTTCAAAAAAAGCCTAAACATATTTTTCTTTCACCTGGAAGAATAAATATTATTGGCGAACACGTCGATTATAATGATGGTTTTGTTTTACCTGCTGCCATTAACAAATACATTTGCTTTGCCATTTCTAAAAATAAAAATTCAGAATGTGCACTTGTCGCACAAGATTTAAATGAAGTATATTCATTCGATATAAAAGACAAATTACAACCCATAGAAAAAATGTGGGTAAATTATATTTTAGGAGTATTGCATCAATTAAAAGAAAAAGGGTTGCCAGAAAAAGGATTTACAGTTGTTTTCAGTAGTACAATTCCAATGGGATCAGGACTTTCATCTTCAGCAGCTTTAGAGTGTGGTATCGCGTATGCTATGAATAAAATGTTCGATTTAAAGTTATCTAAAGAAGAAATTGCACGAATTGGACAAAAAGCAGAACATACATTTGCAGGTGTGAATTGTGGAATTATGGATCAGTTTGCTTCTGTATTTGGGAAAAAAAATAAAGTAATTAAATTAGATTGTACCACTTTAGCATACGAATATCATAATGCAAATTTCAAAGAATATCAATTGGTTTTATTTGATAGTTGTGTCAAACACACCCATTTAACTTCGGGTTATAACGACAGACGAAATGAAGTAGAACAAGGATTAGCCATTATTAAAGCAAATTATCCTGAAGTTACTTCGTTTAGAAATTGTACTGAAAAGATGGTGCTTTCATTAAAAGACACATTAGGCGAGATTATTTTCAATAGGTGTTTATTTGTAGTTCAGGAAATTGAAAGAGTCGAATTAGCCGTTAATGCTTTAACTGATGGAAATATTGAGCAATTAGGTAATTTAATGACGAAAACACATCATGGCTTATCCGAATTATACGAAGTAAGTTGCCCAGAAATGGATTTTTTAGTATCAGAAGCCAATAAAACACCTGAAATAATTGGTGCACGAATGATGGGCGGTGGTTTTGGTGGTTGCACAATTAACTTAGTAAAAAAAGAAAATGTATCTGCTATAATCGAGAAAATGAAACGAGTCTATGCCACCCATTACAACATCGATTTAAAATTTTATAAAATTAAAATTGCCAAAGGCGCGACAGAATATGCGATTTAATATCAACGAACATCCACATAGAAGGTACAATCCATTGTTAGACGAATGGATTTTAGTGTCGCCTCATAGAGCAAAAAGACCGTGGCAAGGTCAACAGGAAGCTGTTTCTATTGACACCTTACCTGCACATGACGAAACGTGTTATTTATGTGCTGGAAATAGAAGATCCAATGGTGTTGAAAATCCGCAATATGATACTTGTTATGTTTTTGAAAACGATTTTCCTGCTTTATTAGATGATGATATTGAATTTGAAAATCAAAACAAGGCATTATTTCAACTTAAACCAGAAAAAGGGATTAATAAAGTCATCTGTTTTTCACCCAAACACAACGTAACTTTAGCCGAAATGGACGTGTTGGAAATTGAAAATGTAATTAAAACTTGGAAAGAAGAATACATTGCTTTAGGAAATAACGAATATATCAATTACGTACAAATTTTTGAAAACAAAGGCAGCGTAATGGGCTGTAGCAATCCCCATCCGCACGGACAAATTTGGGCACAATCGTCACTACCTACCCAGGTGGAAAAAACACAAAAAAATTTACAAGCCTATTACGAAAAACACCAAAAAAGTTTATTGGAAGATTACGTTATTCAAGAATTGCAACTACAAGAACGCATTGTCATTGAAAACGAACATTTTGTAGTTTTGGTGCCGTTTTGGGCAACTTGGCCTTTTGAAACCATGATTATTAGCAAAAGACATTTTGGAAATTTAATTGGATTTACTTCTAAAGAATCGCATGCTTTTGCAGAAATTATAAAGGGAATTACTGTAAAATACGATAACTTATTTGAAACTTCTTTTCCGTATTCTGCAGGAATACATCAAGCACCAACGGACAGAATTTCGCATCCAGAATGGCATTTTCACATGCACTTTTATCCACCATTATTACGAAGTGCTTCGGTGAAAAAATTTATGGTGGGCTACGAAATGTTAGGCGAAGCGCAACGCGATATTTCACCTGAAAAAAGTGCTGAAATGCTTCGTAATTTACCAAACACGCATTATAAATTAACCAAAAAAAAATAATACTATGCAAACATTAGCCAACTTAGATTATTTAGTATTTTTCATTTATTTTATCATTATTGTAGGATACGGACTTTGGGTATATCGCAAAAAAAAGAAAGCCGAAGCCAGTAGTAACGACTATTTTTTAGCCGAAGGTTCGTTAACGTGGTGGGCTATTGGCGCCTCATTAATTGCCAGTAACATTAGTGCCGAACAATTTATTGGAATGAGCGGTAGTGGCTTTAAAATGGGATTGGCTATTGCTACATACGAATGGATGGCGGCGGCTACCTTAATTATAGTTGCCATATTTTTTATGCCGGTGTATCTAAAAAATAAAATATTTACCATGCCGCAATATCTCGAAAAAAGATACAATAGCAATGTAGCTATGATTATGGCCGTGTTTTGGTTGTTATTATACGTATTAGTCAATTTGACATCGATATTGTATTTAGGAGCTTTAGCCATTAGTAGTATTTCTGGATTAAACCTTACATTTTGCATGGTAGCTTTGGCATTTTTTGCCTTAATGATTACGCTTGGCGGTATGAAAGTAATTGGTTATACCGATGTAATTCAGGTGTTCTTTTTAATTTTAGGTGGCTTGGTTACTACTTATTTAGCTTTAAACTTGGTTGCAGAATCTTTTGGAACTACTGGTATTGTTAACGGGTTTCAGTTAATGACCGAAAAAGCAAATGATCATTTTCACATGATTTTTGAAAAGTCGAATCCAAATTATATGGATTTACCGGGACTTTCAGTATTAATTGGTGGGATGTTAATTATCAATTTAAATTATTGGGGTTGCAACCAATACATTACCCAACGCGCTCTAGGTGCCGATTTACAAACCGCACGTTCAGGTATTTTATTTGCTGCATTTTTAAAAATATTAATGCCTATTATTGTGGTATTACCTGGAATTGCCGCTTACGTTTTATACCAAAATGGCGGTTTTCAAACAGAAATGTTACAAGATGGTAGTGTGAACCCAGACCGAGCCTACCCTGTTTTACTTAACTTATTACCTGTAGGATTAAAAGGCTTGTCTTTTGCAGCATTAACTGCAGCTATTGTGGCATCTTTGGCAGGAAAAGCAAATAGTATTGCCACTATTTTCACTTTAGATGTGTATAAAAACAAAATTAATACAGAAGCTACAGACAAAAAATTGATTTCAATTGGAAAAATAACTATTGCTATTGCATTACTTGTAGCGGTACTTGTAGCACCCTTTTTAGGAATCGACAAAAAAGGAGGATTTCAGTACATACAAGAATATACAGGTTTTGTAAGTCCTGGCGTGTTTGCGATGTTTATACTGGGTTTCTTTTGGAAAAAAACAACTTCTAACGCGGCCCTATTTGCCATTATTGGTGGATTTATACTTTCTATCTTGTTTAAATTCATACCTGGTATTGTAGATTTATCATTCTTAAACGGCGTTGGATTTTCGGTACCTAATGCAGAAGGCATTTACGAAATACCGTTTGTAGACCGTATGGGCTTTGTGTTTATTATATGCCTTATTGTAATGTATTTTATAAGTGTGTACGAAACCAAAAACGGCGAAGTAACCAACGGTTTAGAAATAGAAAAATCGATGTTTAAAATGTCGCCTGGTTTTACTTTTGGCGCGCTTATTATTATAGGAATTTTAGTAGCGTTATATACGGTTTTCTGGTAACCATAACTAAAAACTAAAACCTTTGCTGAATTAATTGGCAAAGGTTTTTTTTTATTCGTTCAGTCTGTTTTTTAAATCCATTCGTCCGCTTGATTTTCAGACCATTTTTAAAAAGTGTACTCCCAAATAGCATTCAAATCATCAATGGCTTCTTGTTTTAAAATAAAATCAGCCATTTTTTCTTTTTGCTACTTTAAGTTGTTTTAAATGCTCTTCAAAGTCAAAATTTTCAACTCTTGGACTTTCCAACCCTTTTTAAATAGCGTTTTTCAAAGCAGTAGTTTTACTTTCTTCATCTTCTAAAAGTCGAAGTCCTGCACGAATAACTTCACTTACATTTTTATAGCGACCCTCTATTACTTGACTACTCACAAATTTCTTTGCCGCCAACACGTTTGATACACGAAGTCACAGATTCTTTCATTTTAGACGATTTAAGAAAATAAAAATAATAAAGACGACCAAATGGTCGCCTTTATTATCAAATTATTTTTTATAAATAGTAATAATAATCAAGTAGTTATAAATTAATATTTTAATAATAACACATTTGATACATTACCGGGTTTTGTTGTTATCTACTTTATGTGTATGAGCAAGAAGCTCGCACTAGCGATGCGTGTTAGCTTTGCTATCGCCAGCTGGGGTTCAGGTTTAATTATAATACTTCCATTCATTCAATCTAATTTTATCAAAACAACAATCAGTATTATCAAATATTGGAGAAAAATCTAATTCATCTGAGGTTTTAACATAGCCTTCTTCTTATAAATTTAATTTAGTATCATAGACGAAAATTTTTGCTGTGTAAAAATCGCTTTTTTTATCATATAAAATATTTTCATACCTTGTTATAATTTTTCCGTCTTCTGAAAAAAATATCATTTCTCCTGACAAATAACCATATTTGTAATTTGCTAAACATGCTTTTGATGTTATTTTTCCGTTTTCAAAATAATAAGATTCCAAAAGACCGTGCTTATATTTATTTATGCTATCAAAATCATATTTTACGACATATCCTGTCACAGTATCTGTTATTTTAATTATTGTATCATTTTGACTAGACTTAATAATATTATTGTTTTCAAAACCGTTATTATTACATTTAACAGATAAATTGAAACATAAAAAAAGTATTAAAAAGTAATTCATAATTTTTAAAGTTTATTTAAAAAAACCTTTGCCAATTACTTTGACAAAGGTTTTTTGTGACCGCGGCAGGGTTCGAACCTGCAACCAACGGAGCCGAAATCCGTCATTCTATCCAGTTGAACTACGCAGCCATTTTTTTTTATTGTTAGATTATTAGATTTTTAGATTTGTTAGATTTTTAGACTTCTTAGATTATGGTTTTTTAGAAATTTAGATTAAAAAAAGTCATCTAATCTTTCTAAGATAACTAACCTGTCTAAAACATCAAACCTATCTAATAAATCTAAGATATCTAAAAATCTAAGAAGTCTAATCTATTTAAACCAATAATTTCTTTACAATCGTAGAAATAGTTTTTCCTTCTGCTTGTCCGCCAATTTGTGCTGCGGCTAAGCCCATAACTTTTCCCATTGAAGCAATACCTGACGCACCAGTTTCTGCAATAATTTTTGCAACAATTGCCTCTACTTCAGCTTCTGATAATTGTGTAGGTAAGAATTTTTCGATAACTGCAATTTGCGCCAATTCTGGTTCGGCTAAATCGGCACGGTTTTGTGCTGTAAAAATTTCGTAACTGTCTTTACGCATTTTTACTAATTTTTGTAAAATCTTAATTTCGTCTGCTTCCGTTATTTCTTCTTTAGAACCTGAAGCCGTTTGTGCTAATAATATCTTCGATTTAATAGCACGTAACGCTTCCAGAGCTACTGAGTCTTTGGCTCTCATAGCTTCTTTCATGCTATCCATAATTTGTGTAGATAAGCTCATATATTTTGATTTTTATTGTTTTGTATAAATGTTATGCGAAAGTAATAAAAAAAATCCCGACTCGTTTATAACTTGTCGGGATTTAATAGTATTTGGTTAGTTTATTTTTGATTAATCTACATTATCATGTAAAAACGAGTTGTTTGAACGCAATTGCATGTCGTCATTACTATCCATTCCTAAAGACATACGCGATGGTGTGTTTTGATTTGGCATACTTGTAACATCTAATCCTAAACGACGAAAAGCTGGTTCTTTTTCTAAATCGTCAATTCGGTTTGGATTGTTGAATTTATGGTTGAAGTTTTTCAATTTACTTTTACGTTCTTCTGCTCTTGATTTTAAAATTTCTTCAATAGACATTTCTACAGGTGAAACACCATCAAAGCTAAAATTAGAATCGAAAGTAATTGATGCAGCAACTGGCTCTTTTTGTTTGATAGTAAAATTAATTTCTTCATCAATTGGCTCTGCCGCTATTTGAAGTTGGGCTGCAGGGGTAAATGTATCTTCAATTTCTTCTTCTAATGTATATTTTATAATTCCTTCTTCTCCCAATTCAGTAACTGGATAAAACTGTGTGGCTTCGTTTACTTTGATGGCTTTAGTTTCTTCACTTAATTCGAAAACGATAGTGTTTTGTGAGGACTCTGTTTTGGCCTCAAAAAAATCTAAAGAAAAGTTAAAATCTTGTGTTGCTACAACAAATTCTGGTTCAATCACTTCAATCTCTCTTACCGAGTTTGAAATGATTTCAAATTCTTGAATTGGTTGAACTGGTTCAACAACAGCTTGTGTTGCTTTTGGAATTTGAACTGTTTCAGATACATTTTCAAAAAACACATCTAAATTTTTAATAAAATCAGACGTTTCTACTAAATCTGAAACCGGAGCTTGAACAATTTGCGGTTGTTCTGCTTCAAAATCATTTAATTCAAAAACAATTTTCGCAGCGGGTTCAGTTATTACTTCCTTTTGTTTTTCTAATTCAAAGGTTGAATTCGTAGCCATTGGCTCTTGATAAGAAAAATTAGGAGTAGCCAACGCATTTGGTGTTAAATTATGTTCTACTTTTTGCTCTCCATCTAAAGAATGAATAATCTTCTTTGGTTCTGCATTTACGATTTCTATTTGTTGTTCAATATTAAAACCAGTAGCAATCACGGTAACCGAAATAGAATCACCTAATTTCTCATCTTCACCAATTCCCATGATGATGTTTGCGTTATGCCCTGCTTCGTTTTGGATATATTCGTTTATTTCACTTATTTCATCGATAGTAATTTCATCAGAGCCAAATGTGATAAGCAACAACACATTTTTTGCACCTGTAATTTTATTATCGTTTAATAATGGAGAATCTAATGCAGATTGTATCGCAATTCTCGCTCTATCTGTACCAGAAGCAACAAATGAGCCCATTATAGCTGTTCCGCTATCACTTAAAACCGTTTTAGCGTCTTTTAAATCAATATTCATTGTTAAGTGATTGGTAATCACTTCTGCAATGCCTTTAGAAGCTGTAGCTAACACTTCATCGGCTTTAGAGAAACCAGCTTTAAAACCAAGATTTCCGTATACTTCTCTTAATTTGTTATTATTAATAACAATTAATGAATCTACTTGCTTTCTTAATCTTTCCACACCTTCCATGGCTTGGTCGTAACGATTTTTACCTTCAAACTGGAATGGAATCGTAATAATTCCAACGGTTAAAATGCCTCTTTCTTTTGCTAATTGAGCAATGACTGGGGCTGCACCAGTACCGGTACCACCACCCATACCTGCTGTAATAAATACCATTTTAGTATTTGAATCTAGCATTTTTTCAATTTCTTCAATGCTTTCTAATGCGGCTTGTTGACCGATTTCTGGCTTTGCTCCTGCACCTAGACCTTCTGTTAGGTTTACACCTAATTGAATTTTATTAGGCACCGGGCTCGTATGTAGTGCTTGCGAATCGGTATTACACACCACGAAATCAACTCCTATGATTCCTTGTCTGAACATGTGATTGATGGCATTACTTCCGCCTCCGCCTACTCCAATTACTTTTATTACGTTTGATTGATTTTTTGGTAAATCAAAAGTAAAGTTTCCAAATTCGTTGTTGCTTTCCATATATTTGGCTTTCTTTTTTTGTGTTATTTGCTACTAATAACGTTATTCTACATTATCTAAAAACTCTTTAATTTTTCCTAAAAGGTTATTAAAGTCGTATTTCTTTTTTCTTTCTGTTGGTTCCTTGTCCTCCTTTGATGATGTTGTATCTTCTGTCACTATCGTCTCTTTAATACTTACGTCAACCACTGGTTCTTGATGTGTAACTACAACTGGTTCAGGAATCTTCATTTCTACAAATGGAGTTGCACTATTGGTTTGGTTGCGTAAACTTTCCATAACTAAACCAACTGATGTGGCATATAATGGGCTAGATAATTCTTCGCTAGAATTTCCTGCCAAATGTTCGTTTGGATATCCTATTCTAGTGTCCATACCCGTAATGTATTCTACTAATTGTTTTATGTGCTGTAATTGTGAACCACCACCTGTTAGAACAATTCCTGCAATTAGTTTTTTCTTAGGCTCGTCGTGTCCGTATAATTTTATTTCAGCATATACTTGTTCGATTATTTCCACAACTCTAGCATGGATAATTTTTGACAAGTTTTTTAACGAAATTTCTTTTGGATCACGACCTCTTAATCCCGGAATAGAAACAATTTCATTGTCTTTATTTTCTCCTGGCCATGCCGATCCGAAACGTGTTTTTAATAATTCCGCTTGTTTTTCAATAATAGAACAGCCTTCTTTGATGTCTTCTGTAATCACATTTCCACCGAAAGGAATTACAGCAGTATGACGAATTACACCATTTTTGAAAACTGCTAAATCAGTAGTACCACCACCAATATCTATAAGTGCCACACCTGCTTCTTTTTCTTCTTCACTTAAAACAGCATCTGCAGAAGCTAAAGGTTCTAAAGTTAAACCTGTTAATTCTAATCCTGCATTTTTAACACAACGTCCTAAATTTCTGATAGAGGCAGCTTGACCTACTACTATATGAAAACTAGACTCTACTCTTGCACCATACATTCCCACAGGTTCCAAAATTTCTGACTGACCATCAATTTTAAATTCTTGCGGTAAAGCGTGAATAATTTCTTCACCAGGAAGCATTGATAAATTTTGAACTTGACAGGTTAATTGTTCAATATCATATTCTCCAATTACTTCTTCTGGATTTTTTCTACTGATATAATCGGTATGTTGAATACTGCGAATGTGTTGCCCTGCGATTCCAACCACAACATCATTAATTCGATATCCCGAATTATTTTCTGCTTCTGAAATAGCCATTTGAATAGATTGAATGGTTTGCGTGATATTATTAACTACGCCTCTGTGAACACCTAAACTTTTAGATTTTCCGACCCCAAGGATTTCTAACTTTCCGTACTCATTTTTCTTGCCGATCATAGCTACAATTTTTGTTGTACCAATGTCTAAACCTACTGCAATACTTTCTTTGTTCATCATCTATTCATTATTTTGAACACACCACTTGTTGTGTGAAAATTAAATTTATTGTTTTGTACTTTCCAAGTAACGAATCTTTCGATGCGTATTGATAAAAAGCTTTGTAATTTTTAAACTTTTTATCTATTAAAATGGGTTTTCCAAAATTGATTTTGTAATCATGCTCTCGGATTAACATCGTCATACTTCCGTTGTCCTCAATTTTGATTGCAATTATATGTTTTTTTAAAAAATCATCTTTTTCAATAGTCTTAAATGTTTCTATAAAGCCTTTTTTAAACTTGCCTCCAATGGACCCTTGAACAATAGGAACTCTAGAGGAAAAGTTATCCGACAATTGAAAAATACTACCTTTTTTATCAACATAAGAAACACGATTTCCGTTAACAAGCCTTGCAACTGGGGACTTCTGCAAAACATGAGCTATTAATACGCCGTCTTGTGTAATAAATGCTTCAGCATTTTCAATGAATGGTTGCTTTTTTAAGGCATTTTCCAAACCTTTCAAATCTACTTTATCTTTTTGAATTGAAGAAGTCAAACCCAAATTTTGTATTAACAAGTTATTAACCATTTCATTTGTTAAAAACATTTTGTTATCCCCTTGAAATTCAACTTGTGTTTTACTAATTTTCTTATTTTGACTTCTATTTTTTGTAAAAGAATGTAGAAAAATTATTACAAATAGTATTAATACAAAGCGAATATTTTGCCAATTATTTTTTTTCATTCAATACTTTTTTTATGTCTTTTACTATTTCGCCAATGTCACCTGCACCAATAGTAATAAAAACTGCTGCATCGGAATTTTTAAAGGTGGTTAACAACTCATTTTTGGTTACTAACTGTTTATTTTTAGATGTAATTTTTTCTAATAACCAGGAGGCATTTACACCTTCAATTGGTGTTTCTCTTGCTGGATAAATTTCCATTAAAAGCAGTTCATCAAACTGGGACAAGCTTTCTGCAAAACCTTCAACAAAATCTTTAGTTCTACTAAACAAATGTGGTTGAAAACAAGCAATTATTTTTTTATTAGGATATAATTCTCTTACCGCTTGATGTACCGCATTTATCTCTGTTGGATGATGTGCATAATCATCAATATACACTAATTTTTCAGTTCTAATTTGAAATGAAAATCGACGTCTTACGCCTTGAAATGTAGCTAAAGCACTACATATTTTTTCATTAGAAATACCATACGATTTTGCCATAGCAAATGCCAATAATGCATTTGTTAAGTTATGATGTCCTGGTAAACCAAATTTTACATTTTCAATTAATTCTGTAGTTGTTTTTACATCAAAAACATAAAAACCATTTTCAATTTTTATATTTTGAGCTACAAGGCCCCTAACCCCAAAAGGGGGAATTGATTCAGCAACTGTAGAAACTGATATTTCATTTCCTTCTAAAGGCAGTCCTTTGATAATAAATAAATTCTCCGAAGGTACTTTTTGGGCAAATTCTTTAAAAGAAGATTCAATAGCTGCCACATCACCGTAAATATCTAGATGATCCGCATCCATTGATGTTACACATGATACATTGGGATGCAAGTGTAAAAACGAACGGTCAAACTCATCCGCTTCTACAACTGTAACTGTTTTTCCTGTTCCAATTAAATTAGAATCGTAACCTTCAACAATTCCGCCTAAAAAAGCAGTAACATCAACACCGCTTTCGTACAAAACATGTCCTAAAATACTTGATGTTGTTGTTTTTCCATGTGTTCCAGCAACGGCAAAACAAAAAGTGTCTTTTGTAATTATTCCTAAAACTTCTGCGCGCTTTTTTACCGTAAATCCATTATCTAAAAAGAAATTCCATTCGGTATGATTTTTTGGAACTGCTGGCGTAATAACGATTAATGTATTTTGTTTATTTTTAAAACTATCTGCAATTAAATCTATATTGTCTTCAAAATGAATTTTTATACCATTTTCTTGAAGCTCAGAAGTTAATTGAGTTTCTGTTTTATCATAACCAGCTACGTTTTTTCCAATAAATTGAAAATAACGTGCCAAAGCACTCATTCCGATACCACCGATACCAATAAAATAGACGTTATGTATTTGGTTTAAATTCATTATTTGTTATTTCTAATGCAATTTTGTTTAATTTTTTTGTACCTTTTTTATTTCCTCCACTATAGCTTTAGTGGCGTTAGGTTTTGCTAATTTTTTTATATTTTCTCTAAGGTTTTGCAATTTTCCTTCGTCTTTAATTAATGCTTCGAAAACAAGTTTAAATTCGGATTCTAAATCTGATTCTTTAATTAAAATGGCTGCACCTCTTTCGACAATAGCTTTAGCATTTTTAGTTTGATGGTCTTCAGATACATTTGGTGAAGGAATAAATATGGTGGGCTTTCCAACAATACATAATTCTGAAACAGAAGAAGCACCTGAACGAGAAATGACTACATCTGCAGCAGCATACACCAAATCCATTCTATCAATAAATGCGATTACTTGCACGTTTTGTTTTTCGTTATATTTTGAATATTCATTTATATAATGCTTTCCACATTGCCAAATAATTTGAAAATCTAGTTGTAATAAAAAATCAAGTTCTTTTTCGATTAATTGATTGATTCGTTTAGCGCCTAAACTTCCACCTAAAATTAAAAGTGTTTTTTTAGTGGCTTGTAATTTAAAATGAGTAATTGCCTCTTCTTTTTTACTAGCTACTTCCATTAAATCCTGACGTACCGGGTTTCCTGTGATGTGCATTTTTTCTTTTGGAAAAAAACGTTCTAAATTTTCATAAGCTACACAAATGGAATTGGCTTTTTTGGCTAATAATTTATTGGTAATTCCTGGATATGAATTTTGTTCTTGAATAACGGTTGGAATATTTAAGATTGATGCAACTTTTAAAACTGCACCGCTAGCAAAACCTCCTGTTCCGATAACTACATCTGGTTTAAACTGTTTTAAAATAAAATACGATTTAAGTAAACTAAATGCTAATTTTATAGGAAACAAACTATTTTGAATTGTGAATTTGCGTTGCAACCCAGCAATCCAAAGTCCTTCAATTTTATAACCTGCTTGTGGCACTTTCTGCATTTCCATTTTATCATTGGCGCCTACAAATAAAAACGCAGCATCTGGAAATTGTGATTTCAATTCGTTTGCAATAGCTACTGCTGGATAAATATGTCCACCAGTACCTCCTCCGCTTATGATAAATTTATTTGCCATTATTTTTTATTAATTACTGCGTTCATTGGATTTTGTCCATTAACCAAACTATCGCCTTGTTGTTCTGCTTCGTTTTCTTGTTTTAAAGATTCTCGAATAGAATACTTCATATTGTTTACTTTATGCTCGTCTTCAGAAAGTGTTTCTGCGGCATTTTCAGCATTCATAACTACTACTTCTCTTTCAATCAAACGCTGTAAAGCCGCTTCTTTATCTTGAAAATCTTTTAAATCAGCAGCAATTTCATCTTCTCTTTTGGTAACACTCAAAATGATACCTAAAGACAAGCACGTCATCCAAATAGAGGTTCCACCACTACTAATTAATGGTAAAGGTTGTCCAGTAACAGGTAATAATTCTACTGCTACACCCATATTAATTAGCGCCTGTATTATTATTGGAAAACCAAGTCCAATGACTAACAACTTTCCAAACAAATTTGATGTTTTATTAGCTCTAATTAAGAATCTAAAAAATAAAAGCATATAAAAAAACACCAAAACATAGCCACCAATTAATCCATATTCCTCTACTATGATAGCAAAGATAAAATCAGAAGAAGATTGTGGTAGAAAATTCTTTTGAATACTTTTTCCGGGTCCTACACCGTTTATTTTTCCAACCGCAATGGCTATTTTAGCATTTTCAATTTGGTATTTATCTTCATCAGGTTTATCAGTTGTGAAATTTTCAATTCTACTTACCCAAGTATTTACACGACTAAATGTTTTGTGTTTTGGAAAAGCTTGTGCCAATAGGAAAAAAAGTGCTAATAATGCTAACCCAGCAGCCAATACAATTGCTAAATATTTTAATGGATATTGCCCAATGTACAATAACATAAAAACCATAGCAAACATTAATGCTGCTGTTGAAAAATTTGATGGTAAAATAAATATTAAAACGGATCCAACTGGCACCCAAATTTGAATTACTGAATCTTTAAAGGTATATTTTGTTTCGTTTATTTTTGTTAATGTTCGAGCTACATATACCATTAAAATAGTAAAGGCTAGCGTGGAAGGTTGAAACGAAAAATTAACAAAAGGAATTTCTAACCATCGACTAGCATTTGCGCCACCAATAGTTTTTCCTTGTAATAATGTAAAAAGTAACGCTGGGATAATAATCCATATGGCAAAAATGGAATATTTTTTAAATTTTTCGAAATGTATTTTATGTATAAAAAACACAATACCTAATCCTATAATTACATGTGAACAGTGCTTTAGTAAAAGTACTAATGTAGAGCCTTTTCCATTACCAACTGTATATACTAAGTTTGTACTTGCACTATAAACCGGTAAAAAAGAAAGTATAGCCAGAAGCGCTATTACAGCCCAAATGGTTTTATCTCCTTTTAGTTGGTGTAAGATTTTATTCATAATGACAAGTTACTTATATAAAAAAATCAAATTATTATTATAAATTTTGTACTGCTAATTTAAACTTACGCCCTCTATCCTCATAATTTTCGAACAAATCAAAACTAGCACATGCTGGAGAAAGCAAAACTGTATCGCCTTTTTCTGCCATTTTGTTAGCAATTTTTACCGCTTCAGACATAGAAGTAGTTTCTACAAACATATCAACCAATCCTTCAAATTTATTGGCCAACTTTTTATTATCAATTCCTAAACAAATAATCCCTTTTACTTTTTCGCGTACCAATGCCATTATTTCATCGTAATCATTTCCTTTATCTACACCTCCCACAATCCAAACTGTTGGTGTATTCATACTATCTAAGGCAAAAAAAGTAGCATTTACATTTGTAGCTTTTGAATCATTAATATATTGAACATTATTTATTTTTAACACTTTTTCCAATCGGTGCTCAACACCCTGAAAACTTGTTAAACTCTCTCTAATTGTAGCTTTTCTAATATTCATTAATTGTGCAACTGTGGTTGCAGCCATAGCGTTTTTTACGTTATGTTTTCCTTCTAAAGCAAGTTGATTAATTGGCATAGTAAATTGGTCTTCGTTTAGGTTGATTTTTATTTCGTTGTTTTCTGTGATACTGCCACCAACACTTAATTTTTTTAGAATTGAAAAAGGCACTTTATTCGCATTTGTTTGATGTGAGGCAAACCAATTTGATATGGCTTCGTCATCATCATCATAAATAATATAATCTGTTTCTGCTTGATTCATTGTTATTCTGAACTTTGAATCGATATATAAATTGTAATCGTAATTATATCGGTCTAAATGATCTGGACTAATATTTAAAATAATTGCTATATCTGGCTTGTAATTAATAATTCCGTCCAATTGAAAACTACTTAATTCTAACACATAACAATCGTGTTTGTTTTCCGCTACTTGCCATGCAAAACTTTTTCCTATGTTTCCTGCTAAACCAACATTTAAACCACCTTGTTTAAGGATGTGGTAGGTAAGCAAAGTAGTAGTGGTTTTGCCATTACTTCCTGTAATACCTATTGTTTTTGCACTAGTAAAAGGCGCTGCAAATTCAATTTCTGAAATCACGGGAATCTTTTTTTCTAGTAACTTTTGTACAATTGGTGCTTTATCTGGTATCCCAGGACTTTTCATTACCACATCTGCATTCAGAATTAAATCTTCTGTGTGCTTTTGGTCTTCCCAAGAAATGGCATTAATACTAAGAACTTCTTTATAATTTTCTTTTATTTTTCCAAAATCAGATACAAAAACATCGTATCCTTTTTTCTTTCCCAGAATAGCCGTTCCAACACCGCTTTCTCCGCCTCCTAATACTACCAATCGCATCTTATCTTAATTTTAAAGACACTAGTGAGAAAATGGCTAAAATAATCGCCACAATCCAGAAACGGGTTACGATTTTACTTTCGTGATATCCTTTTTTCTGATAATGGTGATGTAACGGTGACATTAAGAAAATACGACGCCCTTCGCCAAATTTCTTTTTAGTATATTTAAAATAGGCTACTTGTAAAACCACTGAAAAGTTTTCTGCTAAGAAAATGCCACATAAAACAGGAATCATTAATTCTTTACGAACCGCAATTGCAATAACCGCTATAATTCCACCAATAGTTAAACTTCCTGTATCGCCCATAAATACGGTTGCCGGGTATGTATTGTACCATAAAAACCCAATTAACGCACCTACAAATGCGGCAATATAAATGGTCATTTCTCCTGAATTAGGGATATACATTATATTTAGGTAGTTAGAGAAAATAATATTCCCCGATACAAATGTGAAAATACCTAAAACCAATACGGAAATGGCTGAAGTACCCGCCGCTAAACCATCAATTCCGTCTGTTAAATTTGCTCCATTTGAAACGGCAGTAATGATAAAGATAACAACTGGAATAAAAATTAACCAAGCCCATTTTTGATAATCATCACCAAGAAAAGAAAGTACTTCCGCATAATCAAACGTGTTGTTTTTCATAAATGGAATAGTGGTTTCCATTGATTTTACTTCAGGTGAAGTGGTTTTAATAACTGTTTCTATTCCTTGCTTTTTTAATACTACATCTTCTTTAATTGTTACGTTTGGATGAAAATATAAAGTAGCTCCAACAATAATTCCTAAACCAATTTGACCTATAACTTTAAACTTACCTTTTAGTCCTTCTTTGTCTTTTTTGAAAACTTTAATATAATCGTCTAAAAAACCTATACTTCCCATCCAAATAGTGGTTACCAAAAGTAAAATAATGTAAATATTATCTAACTTCGCCAATAATAAAACTGGAACCAGCGTAGCTAAAATAATAATTAAACCACCCATCGTTGGTGTTCCTGCTTTTTGCACTTGACCATCTAAACCTAACTCACGAACGGTTTCACCCACTTGTTTTTTTCGTAAATAGTTAATAATTCTTTTTCCATAAATGGTAGAAATCAACAACGATAAAATCACTGCAAACCCAGAACGGAAAGTGATGTATTGAAACAAACCTGCACCTGGCAAATTATACGCTTCGTCTAAGTATTTAAAAATGTAGTATAACATAATTTTATAGGTTTAAATTCCAAACTTTTAAAATTCCAAATTCCAAATCTTGTGATTTACTATTTCCAAAATTGGAATTTGGGATTTATTTTTTTGAGTTTTATTTTTCTAATTGTTTTAATATTTCTTGTACGATTTGCATATCGTCAAAATCCTGACGGACGCCGTTTATTTCTTGATAGGTTTCGTGACCTTTTCCTGCAATTAAAATAATATCGCCAGAATTTGCCATTTGACATGCGGTTTTAATGGCTTGTTTTCTATCAAGAATTGAAATTGTTTTTTTAAAATTTTGACCTTCCACTCCACCTTCCATTTCATCAATAATCGTTTGAGGATTTTCGGTTCTTGGATTATCCGATGTAAAAATGGCTTTATCACTTAAAGAAGCGGCAATATTTGCCATAATTGGTCGTTTCGTTTTATCTCTATCGCCACCACAACCTACGACGGTAAATAATTGCTCATTTTTTGTTCGAATATTTTCTATTGTTTTCAGCACATTTTCTAAAGCATCTGGCGTATGTGCATAATCCACAATAGCTGTAATTTTCGTTGCAGAAACCACAAACTGAAAACGTCCTGAAACGCTTTCTAATTCGGACAATAATCGTAATGCTTCTGTGCTTTCAATTCCTAATTCTAATGCTACACCGTAAATAGCTACTATGTTGTATGCGTTAAACGAACCAATTAATTTTGTCCAAACTTCCTCGTTATTTATTTTTAAAACCAATCCCATCAATTGATTTTCTATTATTTGTGCTTTAAAATCGGCATACGTTTTTAAGGCATAGGTTTTTTTTCTGGCTACCGTATTTTGAAACATCACCTCACCATTTTTATCATCCACATTTGTGATAGCAAAAGCAGCTTTTGACAATCCATCAAAAAATGATTTTTTTACATCTCTATATTCAGCAAATGTTTCATGATAATCTAAATGATCATGTGATAAATTAGTAAACACGCCACCTTCAAACTGTAACGATTCGGTACGTTTTTGATGAATTCCGTGAGATGAAACTTCCATAAAACAGAATTCGCAACCTACTGTAACCATTTCATCTAAGTATTTATTTATTGTTAGCGAATCTGGTGTCGTGTGAGTAGCTTTATATTCCGTTTCATCTACCATAATTTTCACAGTTGACAATAAGCCTACTTTATACCCTGCTTTTTTAAACATTTGATATAATAACGAGGCAATTGTAGTTTTTCCGTTGGTACCTGTAATGCCAACCAATTTTAACTTTTGAGAAGGATTATCGTAGTAATTTGCTGCTAAATACGATAAAGCCTGATTTGAATTTTGGACTTTTACGTAAGTAATATTTTCTAATAAAGTTATCGGTAAATCTTCGCAAACTACAACGGAAGCACCTAACGAAATCGCTTTATCTATAAATTGATGTCCATCTGAAAGTGATCCTTTTATTGCAACAAAAACATCATTGTTTGACACTTTTCTAGAATCAAACTCAATTTTTTCTATAGACAAATCGGTTGAACCGTGAACCGCTTCAATCGTAACTTTATATAATATATCTTTTAATATGTTCACGATAATTCAATTGTTATTGTTTGATTTTTCTTAAAAGTGTCACCTGGATTGATAGATTGTTTTTTAACTTTTCCCACGCCAATAAATTTCACTTTAAATCCTAAATTTTCTAATAAAGAAACCGCATCCATTCCTGCCATTCCTTTTACATTTGGAACTTTGTTTGTGTTTCCTTGCGATTTTTTTTCATATTCTGCATACAAAACATCTTGTTTTGTATTTTTCAATTTGATGCTTTTAAATTTGTTTGTATTTGGTACATCGGTAAATATTTTTTGCGCAATACGTTTGAAAACGGGTCCAGCTACATCGGCTCCGTAATAATTATTTAACTTCGTATTTGGTTTATGTACTACGATAATACACGAATATTTAGGTTTATCTGCTGGAAAATAGCCTACAAATGAAGAAGCATAATACATATTCTCTTTTCCTTTGCTATAATTTACTTGAGCCGTTCCCGTTTTTCCAGCCATTGAAAATTCAGATGAGTACAATTTATTTCCTGTTCCTTTTTTAACCACATTAGCCAAAACAGCTTTTACTTTAGCTAAAGTTTCATCCGAACACATTTTTTCGTTAATGACTTCCGCTTCATATTTTTTTATGGTTTTATTCCATTCTTTAATTTCTTTAACGAAAATAGGTTTAATCATTTTTCCGTTATTAGCAATTCCGTTATACAAGGTCAACGTTTGCAATGGCGTCATGGAAACTCCATAACCATAAGCCATCCAAGGTAATGAAAGTGCGTTCCAATTATTTGTTCCTGGTTGTGGAATATAGGATTTCGCTTCTCCCAAAAGTTGAATTCCGATGGGCTTATTAAATCCGTAACTGTTTAATCTGTCTGTAAATTGCTTCGGATTATTTTTATAATTTTCTTGTATCGCTTGTACTAAAACTGTGTTCGAAGAAACTTCAAAACCTCGTGCTAAAGAAATATTTCCGTAACCACCATCATGAGAATCTTTTACTTTTCTGTTTCTAATTGTGATAACACCGCCATTTGTATTATACACTTTTGAAGTGTCTATTTTTTTATCGTCCAAAAGTGCAATTAAATCTAATAACTTGAAAGTGGAACCCGGTTCATGAGATTCGGCAACTGCATAATTTTGTGTTTCGAAATACGAACCATCTGCTGCTCTTCCTAAATTAGAAATGGCTTTTACTTCCCCTGTTTTAGTTTCCATAACCACTACACAACCGTGATCTGCTTCGTACAATTCTAATTGTTTTAGTAAGGCATGATGGGCAATATCTTGAATAAAAACATCAATTGTGGAAATAATATCATAGCCATCAACTGGGTCTAATTCATTCACATCAGAAATAGGTTTCCACTGATTTTTTGCAATTTTTTGCATCCAATGGTGGCCGTTAGTTCCGTTCAAATATTTTCGAAACGCATATTCTAAACCTTTACCTTGATTCCCATCACGTTCATAACCAATGGTTCTATTCGCAATTAACCCAACAGGATGCTTACGAACCGTTTGTTGTTCAACAATAATTCCGCCTTTATTCGCACCTAATTTGAATAATGGAAATTTTTTTATTCGCATATATTCTGTGAAACTCAATTTTCTAGCGACTAAAAAATACCTGTTTTTGGTGTTTTTGGCTTTTCTTAAATCGCTTTGAAACTCGCCTGATGATTTTCCTACAAGTTTTGCTAGAGAATCTGATAAAGCAACATAATATTTTTCAAAATTTTCATCTGATGGTGTTACCGCATCAAAACGAATAGTATATTCAGGAATAGAAGTGGCTAATAAACTTCCATCAGAGGAGTAAATATTTCCTTTATTGGCAGGTATTTCGAAATTTTTAACCGTACGTTGTTTGGCTAATTTTCTGTAATAATCACCACCCACCCATTGAATATTAAATAGTTTTATAGCAATTGCAAACGCAAACGCAACAACGCAAACCACTACAAATGCTAGTCGGTAAGAAATAATATTGTTGTTTTTTATTGCCATATTTTTAATTTGTCTATAAAACTTTTTTCTTCAGATTTTCGTATTACAATTTTTTTTGGAGGTACTGTTGAAGGTACAATTTGCCTTATTTCCATTTTTTTGGAAACAGTGGATTCCATTTTTAACTTCATTAATTCAGAACGTGTATCTACAAATTTTGACCGTAATTCTTTTACTTCATTAGTTAAACTTGTAATTCTATAATTTTTTTCATCGTAGTTGTGGTTAAAATACACCATTAACATAGCTAATGAAAAAACGAAAATGATAAATTTCCAAGTTTTTAGCGCATCATCATCAATTAAGAATTTTGCTTTTAAAAGGCTATATATACTACTTTCCTTTGCCATTATTTTTTTTCCGCTACGCGTAATTTTGCACTTCTAGCTCTGTTGTTAATTTCTATTTCAGCTGCAGAAGGGACAATTAATTTTTCAATACTTTTAAAAGGCACTTCAAAATTTCCGAAAAAATCACGTTCTGGTTCCCCTTCAAACATGCCGTTTCTTATAAACCTTTTTACTAATCTGTCTTCTAATGAATGATACGAGATTACACTTAGCCTTCCTCCAGAAACTAATAAGTCTTCCGTTTGCATTAAAAATTCTTTCAATACTTCAATCTCTTGATTTACTTCAATACGAATCGCTTGATATATTTGAGCTAAAATTTTATTTGCTTTATGTCCTGGTAAAAAACGAGACAACACTTCTTTTAACTGCTCCGTGTTTTTAATTTTTTTATCCGCTCTAGCCGCAACTATAACATTTGCCATAGCTCCACCATTTTTTAATTCGCCAAAATCTACAAAAACACGTTTTAGTTCACTTTCTTCATAATCATTTACCACTTCATAAGCAGAAAGTGTGTCATTTTGGTTCATTCTCATATCTAACGCTGCATCAAAACGAGTAGAAAAACCTCTGTCAGCTACATCAAATTGATGAGAAGAAACGCCAAAATCGCCTAAAATTCCATCTACTTGTTTTACTCCATGAAAGCGTAAAAACCTTTTTATAAATCTGAAATTTTCATTAATCAAAACAAAACGTTCGTCATCAATTGCATTTGCTAATGCATCTGTATCTTGATCAAAACCAAACAATTTTCCATTTGGTCCTAAATGTTTCATAATTTCTTTTGAATGTCCACCGCCGCCAAAAGTGACATCAACGTAAATTCCGTCTGGCTTAATATTTAAACCAGCAACCGTTTCTTTTAAAAGTACAGGGTTATGATATTCCATCTTCTTCTTCATTTTGATTACCCATTACTTCTTCGGCTAAATCTGCAAAATCAACCATGGCAAAATCTAATGCAGATTCGTATAAATTTTTATCCCAAATTTCAATTATAGAAACCGCAGATGACAATACAATATCTTTATCAATTTTAGAAAACAATACCAAATCTTTTGGAATTAGCAACCTTCCTGTTGCATCAATTTCAACCATTCTTACACCTGCAGTAAATGCTCTAATAAAATCGTTGTTCTTTTTAACAAAGCGATTTAACTTGTTAATTTTCTGCATGACTTTATTCCACTCCTTCATCGGATACAATTCCAAGCAAGGCTGAAATACAGATCGCTTTAATACAAAACCATCCTCTAAATTACCCATTTGTTTTTTTAGAGGCGCAGGTAACAGTAACCTTCCTTTTGCATCCACTTTGCACTCGTATGTTCCTAAAAATGTATTCAACTTTTAAAAATGAATTATTATTGATACAAATTTAAAAAATATTTTACCACTTTTTACCACAAAATACCACTTTGTTAATAAGTTTTTACTTTTAAAAGTGATAAATACCACTTACATAGCGAAAATACAGATAGTAACAAAGAAATTAAATTATAAACGAAAGCTATTTTTGTTAAAAAATTGTTGTTAATTTTATTTAAAACTCCCGAAACAAATTGAAAATTAAGATTTTAAGTACAAAACCATTTAATAATCAGTAATTTGAAAAAAATGTAAAAAAAATATGTATTTTTGTATCTATTAGATGATTTGAACACGAAGAAGACTTTATGATAAAGAAAGAAAAAAAATATACCTATTTTGAAGCAGGTGAGGGCACTCCGATAATTGTTTTACATGGATTAATGGGCGGCTTAAGCAATTTTGATGGAGTGGCTAATTATTTTCCAAATAAAGGATATAAAGTAATTATTCCTGAATTACCTATTTATACACAAAGTTTATTAAAAACTAATGTCAAAGCTTTTGCCAGATATGTTAAAGACTTTATTACTTTCAAAGGTTTAGAGCGTGTAATTTTAGTAGGAAATTCTTTGGGCGGACACATTGGTTTGTATTTTACAAAACAATACCCTGAACTAGTTAGAGGGTTAGTAATTACTGGAAGTTCGGGATTATACGAAAGTGCTATGGGCGACAGTTACCCAAAACGAGGAGATTATGAATACATTAGGAAAAAAGCCGAAGACGTATTTTATGATCCAAAAATAGCTACAAATGAAATAATTGATGAAGTTTTTGCAACTGTAAATGACAGAATTAAACTTTTGAAAACGTTAACCATTGCCAAAAGTGCCATTCGTCATAATATGGCTAAAGATTTACCAAAAATGCATGTGCCAACTTGTATTATTTGGGGAAAACAAGATAAAGTAACGCCGCCAGAAGTAGCAGAAGAATTTAAAAAATTGCTTCCAAATTCTGAATTATATTGGATTGATAAATGCGGTCATGCCGCTATGATGGAAGAGCCAGATCAATTTAATGAGTTGTTATTTAAATGGCTTTGCGAGAAAAAATTATAAATTATGGAAAAATCTATTTAAAATAATATAGAAAATATAAAATCGATATTTATAAAATACAACGCCAAAAGTGCCTATATTTTTGGGAGTATGACAAAAAACAATTATCACGAAAATAGCGATGTTGATTTTTTATTTAGTTTCTATGACGATTTAGATTACGAAACGTATGCTTTAAACTATTTTAGTCTCTTAAACGAATTGGAAAATTTATTGCAAAAACCAATAGAATTAGTAGCTGAAAAAACATTAAAAAATAAATACCTAATTGAAAGTATAAACGAAAGTAAATTTCAAATTATATGACAACTAGAGAAGAAAAAAAAATGCTTTTAGACATAGTTGTTTGTATTAATTCTATTGATGAACGACTAGAAAATCGAAGAATTTTAGAGGAATATTTACCAAGCAAAACCATGAGAAGAGACGTGTAGAGAGAATTAGAATTAATTGGAGAAGCTATGTCTAAACTTTTTAAAATAAACCCAAACATAAAAATATCTTATTCTAGAATTATAGTTGACTTGCGAAATAAAGTAATACATGCCTATGATAGTGTTGACGATATTTTAATTTGGAAGATAATCAGGAAAGATTTACCATTATTATTATCCGAATCAAATAACTTATTAAATGAAAATTAATACCGCAGAATTTGTAATTAGTAATTCCGAAGTGGAAAAATGTCCGAAAGACAGAATTCCAGAATATGCTTTTATAGGCCGATCTAATGTTGGAAAATCATCATTAATTAACATGATTACCAACCATAAAAATCTTGCTAAAACCTCTGGAAGACCAGGGAAAACCCAGTTAATAAATCATTTTTTAATTAACAAAAACTGGCACTTAGTAGATTTACCAGGCTATGGATACGCAAAAGTTTCAAAAACTACCAAAGCGAAATTTCAACAATTTATTACTGATTATTTCGAAAGCAGAGAACAACTTATTTGTGCGTTTGTTTTAGTAGATATTAGACATGAACCTCAAAAAATTGACACTGAATTTATTGAATATTTAGGCGAAAGTGAAATTCCGTTTTGTATTGTTTTTACAAAAGCGGACAAGTTAGGGAAAACGCATATTCACAAACACGTGGAAGCGTATAAGAAAAATTTATTAGCCAACGATTGGGCTGAAATGCCACAATATTTTATTACCTCAGCCGAGAGTGCTTTAGGTAAAGAAGAAATTTTGACTTATATAGATGAAGTGAATCAGAATTTATTTACGGGTTCTGATTTTTAATTAGGTACGCAGATTTTACGGATTTGGGCGCAAGGTTCTATTTAATAAACCCTCCAAGAGTTTTGTACTCTTGAGGGTTTATTTATTTATCTATTTCACCAACAACGAATGCTGCGTCATAGCTTCTGGCTGAGCAATTCCCATTAAATCTAAAATAGTTGGGGCAACATCTCCTAAAACACCTGATTTAATTTGTATTTTATCGTTATCTACCAAAATTACAGGTACTGGATTGGTTGTATGTGCCGTATTTGGTGAACCATCGGGGTTTATCATTGTTTCGCAATTTCCGTGGTCGGCAATTACGATTGTGGTATATTGGTTTGCTAAAGCGGTTTCAATAATTTCTTTAACACAAACATCAACGGCTTCGCAGGCTTTTATGGCTGCTGGCATACTTCCGGTATGCCCTACCATATCGCCATTTGCGAAATTTAAACACACAAAATCAACATCTCCTTTTTGTAATTCAGGTACTAAGGCTTCTTTTAATTCGAAAGCACTCATTTCAGGTTGTAAATCGTAAGTAGCAACTTTTGGTGAGTTTTTTAAAATACGAGATTCTCCATCAAAAGGTGCTTCTCTTCCGCCAGAAAAGAAAAAAGTTACGTGCGGATATTTTTCTGTTTCTGCAATTCTGATTTGTTTTTTTCCAGCTTTAGAAAGTACTTCCCCTAATGTTTCAGTAATATTGTCTTTATCGTAAATGACGTGAACGTTTTTATAAGTATCATCATAATTGGTTAAAGTAACATAATACAACGTTAATTTGTGCATATTTTGCTCATGAAAATCGGTTTGCGAAAGCGCCTCGGTTAATTCTCTTCCTCTATCTGTTCGAAAATTAAAGAAAATTACCACATCATCTGGTTGTATTGTTTGACCTTCTGAAGATAGCAAGGGCTGAATAAATTCATCTGTTACGTTTTCATCATAACTTTTTTGAATACTTTCTGCCATATTTGATGTTGTTTTACCAATACCACCGACTAACAAATCGTAAGCTAATTTTACACGTTCCCATCGTTTGTCTCTATCCATGGCGTAATATCTTCCAATTACTGATGCTAATTTTGCATTCGTATTTAAAAGAAAATTCTGTAAATCTTGTATGTATTTTTTTCCTGATTTTGGATCTACATCTCGCCCATCGGTAAAAGCATGAACATACATATTTGTTACACCATTTTCCTGAGCTGCCTCAATTAAACCACGTAAATGTGAGGTATGAGAATGCACACCACCATCTGAAACCAAACCTAAAAAATGAACGTTTTTATGATTTGTTTTTGCGTAATTAAAGGCATCTAGTAACGGTTTTTCATTTTTCAACGTATGATTTTTAACTGCTAAATTAATTTTAGCTAAATCTTGATACACAATGCGTCCTGCGCCTAAATTCATATGACCAACTTCTGAATTTCCCATTTGACCTTCGGGTAAACCTACGTGAAGTCCATCTGTACGCAACTCAGCATTTGGATAATTTTTATATAGCGAATCTATAAATGGTGTGTTTGCATTATCAATGGCTGAAACTTTTGGGTCTGGAGAATGTCCCCAACCATCTAAAATCATTAAAATTACTTTTTTATTCATCTTTGGTGTCTTTAAGGTACGAAGTTACTGATTTTTTTTACGCCGACTTAAAAAATGTATTAACGAAAAGGTTTTCTAAAACATTGAATTGAAAAAATAACTATTTTATGACTTAAAAACGTTTTTAGCTTGATTATAATCTATAAAATATCGAATACTAATTGAAAAAGTGTGATTTAAATCATCATTATTAAATACTTTCTGGGTATTATAAATAAAGTTCTTATCTATGGCACTTTGAAAAATACCCGATGAATTTCTGTAAAGAAAAGTCATTTGACTTCCTGGAACAAACCACCAACTATAAGACAAATCAAAATTCCACAAATTAAGATTTTGATTGGCATTATTTAAATAAGAATAGGATTCAGTGTAGCCATTATCTAAAAGTTTATAATATGAGTTGTTTTCTGAAAACGACCAATAATGTCTTAATTTTAATCCAAAATTCATAGTTGCGTCAATGGAATATTTTCCTTCTAAACTAGTTTCTATGGTTTGATTATCTCGCTTTGCAAAAACAATATCATTTCCTACACGATCCACACGACCTAGATCTTGATATTCGTTGAAAAAATTGTTTCTGTATATTAAAGTGAATTTATCGTTAAATCGATACCTAGGACTTATATCTATTCCCCAATACCACCAGCCTTTAGTTTCAGTTATCCCAATATTTGGGTTAATATCAAATGCGAATTTATTGTTGTAATTGGTAGAAATAAAACCCCACATGCCATAATTTTTTGGGAAAATAACAAATCGACCTTTAACTTGAGGATTATAAAAATTATGTCTTTCAAATGGACTTGCGTTAAAACCGATACCTGCAGTGTGATTTTTTTTGTTAGTTACATTTAAATTTAGGTTAAAATTTTGTTCTTGAAGGTAGTTAGAAGTAGCATCATATTGAGAAAACACATTGAAATTTAGTCTAATTGAATTTAATTTTTCTGTGGCTTGTAGAAGCCTGTAATTAGCATTTGCTCGAATTGAGTAATAATTTGTTTGAAAATTAAATCCTAAGTCATTATTATCAAAGTCCTTTGATATATACTCTCCAAAAATTGAAAACCTAATTTTTCCTGAAGTTTCTCCGAGCCCAAAACTAGATGCAATACCATTTTTATTTTGTAATGAACCAAAATTATTTACATGACTAAATTTTAAAGCTCCATTTGCATTAAACGTATTTTTTTTCGTATTCAAATCGAAAGTTGCAGCTGTAACATTTGCATCTCTAAAAGTCCCATTTCTCGTTACATTTGTATTAATTAACGATACGGAAGAATTTCCATTAAAACGTTGATCTAATACTACAACATTATAATTTGCTAATGGCTCAACAGTTTCAGTTCTTGTATTGCCCGTATTTTTATCCCGAATTAGTACATCTGTATTTTTTGTTATTGTATTTAAGAATCCTACTCCCAAACCTTGATTCGTTCGTCCAGAAATTTTAACTGCATTAACTAAATCAATAGCATTGGGAAATTCTACTACTTCCTCTGATTCTGCAAGTTGTGGAAATCTACTTGCACGTTGTCCTATTCTTCTTGAATAAAACAAATCCCCTTTGTTAAATAAATCTGTTCCTTCAGTAAAAAATGGTCTATTTTCATCAAATATTTGCTCAAAAGGTCCTAAATTTAAAATTTTGTTATCAAATTTTGTTTGTCCAAAGTCAGGAATTAAAACCATGTCTAAAGTAAAAGCATCGGTTAATCCATATTTCAAATCTAGCCCACCTTTAATGGTTCCGAACGCTTTTTCTTTGCCAACACTATTTAAATAAAAAGAAGAATAAGGAATTAAAAAAAGTCTCGTGGGAGTATTAATATTTTCAATTCCTTTTAAAACTCCTGCCTGTTGTGTAAAAAATCCTTTTCTATTATCTACAGGATTCCAAGTAAACATTTGTCGGTTTCTTCTCAATTCTCTAAAAAAGTTAATACCCCAAGTTTGTTTTTCATCTTTAGAAAAACGAAGCGCAGCATATGGAATTTTCATTTCAACAACCCAACCAAAATCCGTAACTTTAGCTTTACTTTCCCATATTGCATCCCAAGAAGTGTCTTCATTTTCTGTAGTTCTTACTAAATCCATTTGTCCATCTGAAGCACTTACGAAAAAACTGAATTCTTGCTGACCATCATTGAAACCATTGATAAATGCTCCGAAAAAATCGGTAGAGCCGAAATTATCTCTTTCTGAAATTTCCTTTAAAATTTTATCGGGTTCATTATCATATAAAATGGCACCAATGTAAATAGCATCGTTATCATAAAGAACCCTTACTTCGGTTCGAAGTTCATCAAGCTCTGGTTTTCCGTTTTCTTGATTAAACATTACAAAATTCTTTGCTAAGGGAGCATTAGTCCAATCTTCTTCATTTAATATGGCATCAATTTTTATAGAATTTGTAATTTTTATTGCACTAACTTCTTTTTTGTTTATCAAAAATGTATCCGTATTTGTAGAAACTAGTTCTTGAGCATAAGAAATATGAAATAAGAAAAATATACTAAAAATTCGAAAGCACTTCATGAAATTATTATTTTTTATGATTTATAAGTCTAAAAAAATATGAATTTGTTTCATCATCAAATGTTAATTTTTTAAAAAGGTTACTATTATAATTAGAATAGAACTTTTTGTAGCATAAATAAGTTTAAATCATCGACAAAATGTAAATTTTAATCGTTAAAAAACACTAATTTGTTTTTTTAATTCGGAAATACTATTATATTTGCCTTTGTGTGTTATTAAATAACAACAAGAAAGACAATGCGTTATACATTTTTGATATTTATTTTTTTTAGTTTTATGTTGCTTTTTACAGTTGATGATAATCATGTAAATCCAAATTTTATTAACAGAAGCTTTACAACAAATGTTGCGAAACCAATTGCTTTGGTGAAAAATGAAACAGATAATATTAAAGAAAAATCGGAATTATTATATTGTGAGATTCAACCTGAAGGATTTTCATTACCCGAATTAGAAATTTTTACAAAAGCATTTGAAGGTTACACCGCCTTGGAATCTCAAGGAAAAATTAAAAATAACATTTTAACAATAATTGATTTCAGTTTGTCATCCACAAAAGAAAGAATGTGGGTGATTGATATGTTAAATAAAAAAGTAATTTTACAAACGTTAGTTTCTCACGGAATAAAATCTGGAAAAGAATTTGCAAAATCGTTTTCCAACCAGAATGAATCTAATAAAAGTAGTTTAGGTTTTTATTTAACCGGTGAAACCTATATTGGAAAACATGGTATTTCGTTAAAATTAGACGGCTTAGAATTTGGGCTTAACGACAAAGCAAGAGAAAGAGCTGTCGTAATTCATGGTGCTGAATATGTTTCTAAAAAATTAGCAAATAAACAAGGTTATTTAGGCAGAAGCCAAGGTTGTCCTGCAGTGGCAACAGCTATTGCGCCTAAATTAATTCAAACTATAAAAAATAAATCGGTGCTATTTATTTATCATCCTACAAGAATGTACGTTAATAAATCTAAGTTAGCTTCTTAATTTATCGTACAACATTTTATCTAAGTCGTACATATCGTCTCTAAATTGAAAACCCGAAGCGTCTAACCAACTTGTCCAATATAATAAATGTACGTAGGTTGGTTCTTTTATTTTTATATAATAAGGTGCTTTATTTTTTTTAATTATAGTATCGATTTCATTTCCGTTTGCCCATCTTTCATTGTCTTGTTTTATTAGAATTTTTTTAGCCAAATCTACTGGATTTTGTAAACGAACACAACCCGAACTTAATGCTCTATATGACAAATCGAAATAATCTCTGTGATTAGTATCATGTAAATACACCGAATGATGGTTAGGGAAATTAAATTTTACAACCCCAAGCGAATTATTGGACCCATGATTTTGAACATACCTATAACTTGTGGCTTTTGCTGGATTCCAATTTGATGGAGAAACAATAGTGTTTTTTGCATTATAAATTAAAATTCTATTTCTAGTAAAATAACTTCTATTTGCTGCCGCTTCAACTGATAAATCTTCTTTAATTATTGTTGGCGGAACCGTCCAAGTCGGATTAAAAACAAAATTAGACAACTTCGAATCTAAAATTGGTGTCATCCTTTTTGGTTTGCCACAAACAATTTTATGTGTAGCTAAAGTATC
>JBIPOM010000268.1:0-3160 GCA_044379175.1 Flavobacterium sp.
CGAGGGCCTTCTGGACGGATTCCTTATCGAGCGACATCAGCGGGATTGAACTCCCTGCCCAACCTAGGTCAAACTGCTAACCTTCTAATCCCCTTCCTCGATGCGTTTCCTCGCCCTCCTCGCCGCCTTCCTCGTCGCACCTCTCTTCGGCCAGAACGTGGTCGTGAACGATGACATCGCGGCGCTCGCCGCCAAGGGCGTCGTCTCCGTCGCCGTCGTCTCGGACGATCCGGCGCTCGGCAGTCTCGTCCAGTTCGCGCTCTCCGCCCACGGCGCGATCCAGGTCTCGCCTTCTTCCTCCGTCAAGCTGCGCATCGGCCGTACGGCGAACACCGCCGTCGTCGCCTGCGAGAACGCCGCCTACGCCTTCACGACGAACGTCGAAGCCCGCGACGAAGACCAGCTCGCGCTCAAGGTCGCCGACGCCGCGATCGTCGGCCTCGGCCGTCGCTGGCAGCTCAAGCCGCTCTACGCCGACACGAAGGTCGCCTTCGTCTCGCGCTTCACCGGACACGCCGAGATCTACGTCACCAACCTCGCCCGCTCCAAGACGATGCGCCTGACGAACTACCGCAACACCTCGATCGGCCCCCGCTGGTCGGCCGACGGCTCGCGCGTCTTCTTCATCTCGTCCTTCCGCTCCAACTGGCCCGAGATCTTCTCGACCAACGGACTCGGTGAAGCCGCCAAGGTCATCACCAACGTGCGCGGCGCCCTCGGCGCGGCCAGCAGCGGTCCCGACGGTCGCATCGCGTTCGCCTCCTCCAACAAGGAGACGATGGACATCTTCGTCGCCGGTCCGCAGGGCCAGTCGCCGGTCCGCGTCATCAAGGCCCCGAACAAGCAGTGGGTGAACACCGACCCTTCCTGGTCGCCCGACGGCGCGCGTTTCGCCCTCACCGGCGGCCCGACGGGTCGTCCGGGCATCTATCTCGCCAACTCTTCCGGCGGCGCCCTGCAGCCCGTCGCCACCGGCTTCAGCTACAGCACCGAGCCGCGTTGGAACCCGGTCTTCCCCAACCAGCTCGTCTTCACCTATCAGTCGGGCAGCCTGCGTCTCGGCGTCATCGACCTCGCCGCGGGCAGCGTCCGTTCCATCGAGACCGCGAGCCCGGCCGCCCTCGCGCACGCGTCGTGGTGCGCCGACGGTCGTCACCTCGTGGCCGCCCAAGGTGATTGGCTGGCGATCGTGGACAGCGTGACCGGCAAGGTCACGCGCCTGACGCCGGTGAGCCTCGGACGCTGTTCCGAGCCGGACTGCTGGACGCCGCGCGCGCGCTGAGCGACGTCACTTCTTCGCGGGTTTCGTCTTCGCGCCGCTGTTCTGGCGGTCGCGTTCGCGCACATAGTTATAATCGCTCAAGGTGCTGCGCAGGACGGAGAAGGTCGCTTTGACGTCGCCGTCCTGACGTTGCAGGAGCGCCGCGGACGTTTCGATCCGCAGACTCAGCGGGTTGGCCGTGGCACCGGCCACGACCCCGAGCACGAGCAGGCCGAGGAAGGCGCCGACCTGGACCCGGCGATGCGCGCGCCAGATGCCGCGCGTCTCCTCTTCCTTGCGGACGATGGCCGTCACGGCCTGCGACTGCGTGAAGCCGTCGATGTTCACGGCGTCGGCCAGTCCGTAGGCCAGCAGGCGACGGCGCGTGGGGTCGTCGATGCGGTTGGCGGCGCTGATCTGTTCGGCCGCGCTGGCCGGGGGCTTCGCGGTCCGGACCTTGAGTCCTGAGCCGGACGGGAAAAAATCCGCGACGGTCCGCCAGACGTCTTCTTCGGCCAATCGGCAGGGCTGATCGGGCGTCACTTCGCCGGAAGCGAGCAGGGCGACGACCTCGGCCTCGGGGAGGGCGGCGGTGATTTCTTCGCCGGATTGGAGGTGAAAACTACGCATGGTGCCGAGCCGGAGGACGGTGAACCTGACTATGGTCGCCTCCGACGGGGTCGCAAGGCGATTGGGCCTTCAATACCCTTTGCAAATCGGGCCGGACCTCTTTTTCATAGACCTCGCTCGATGGGCAACCAAGGCATCAATCAATCGCAGAAGCAGGTGCAAGGCCTCGTCCTCACGCCGCAGCTTCGCCAGTCGCTCCGCATCCTCCAGGTGCCTGCGGCCGAGCTCCTGCGTGAGATTTCCTCCGAATTGGCCTCCAACCCCCTGCTGGAGGAGGTCGAGCCGGTCTCCAATGAGAGCCTGGACGCGCCGATGCCGTCCGAGGAGCCGGAGGACGACGGCCCCCGCGAACTTTCCCTCGGCGACGACGATTTCGACGCGCTGAAGCGCATGAAGGAGGACTGGGACGAAAGTTACTACGAAGAGATCCGTTCCCAGGGCTACACCCAGGAAGACGAAGAGCGCCGCCGGCACATGCTCGAATCGGCCACCGGTGAAGCCTCGCTGTCGGAGCATCTCGCCGACCAGGCCCGGACGGCCAGCGACGATGCCGCGGTCCAGGAGGCGCTGAAGCTCCTCATCGCTTCGCTCGACGAACGCGGCTTCGTGGAGGAAGACCTCTCGACCCTGGCGCTCCGTTCCGGCCAGCCCTACGAGGCCGTGATGACGGCCCATACGCTGCTGATGGCCTTCGATCCGCCCGGCATCGGCGCCCGCGACCTCCGCGAATGTTTCCTCGCCCAGCTCCGCCAGCGCGGACGGGGCCTGTCCACCGCGGCCCGGCTCATCAGCGACTGTTGGGAGCCCATGATGGGCCGTCGTCTCGAGGAGTGCGCGCGCATCCTCGACGTCGAGCTCGACGACATCCGTGAGGCCCTCGCCGAACTGGCCAAGCTCGAGACCGTCCCGGCCCGCCGTTTCGCCCGCGACGACAATCGCGTCGTCACGCCGGACGCCACCGTCGAACTCGGTTCCGACGGCAAATGGAAGGTCATCATGGACGACCGCCATGTGCCGAAGCTCCGACTCGCGCCTGCTTACAAGGACATGCTCGCCGGCCAGGCCCTCGGCGAGAAAGAGCGCACCTATATCCTCGAGCGCATGCGTCAGGGTAAGTTCCTGATCGGCGCCATCGAGGAACGTCAGCGCACCATCGAGAAGCTCGCGCACATCATCCTCGAGCGGCAGGCCGACTTCTTCGAGCACGGCCCCTCGCGGCTGCGCCCGCTGACGATGACCGACGTCGCGAAGGAGATGGGCGTGCATGAG
>JBIPOM010000216.1:0-3156 GCA_044379175.1 Flavobacterium sp.
AGCTAAATTAGCCATTCCAACTTTTTCTAAAACTTCATTAATTTGTGCATCCATTTCCGATTTGTTATCCCAGCCTGTTGCTTTCAAAACAAATAGTAAATTTTCTTTAATGCTTCGGTCAGATAATAATTTGAAATCCTGAAATACAATTCCAATTTTTCTTCGTAAAAAAGGAATGTCTTTTTCTTTTAAGGTGTTTAAATTGTAATCAACAATTGTTCCTTCGCCTTCTTTTAAAGGTAAATCGGCGTAAAGTACTTTCATAAAACTACTTTTTCCAGAACCCGTTTTTCCAATAAAATATAAAAATTCACCTTTCTGAACTTCTAAGTTAATATCAGATAATATTAAATTGTTTTCTTGGTATATAGAAACGTTTTTTAAAGATAAAATCGTTTGACTCATAATGATATAATTTATTCTGTAAAAATATAAACATTTCATCGCTAAACAAAATTATTCAACTAAATTATTATGATTGCAATATTTAAGATAATTTTTGCGTTTATAATCATATCCTTTTGATATATTTGGGACTTAAAACGAATTCAATTATGAACGGTATCAAAACGCTTTTTTTAGTATTACTTTTTGTTTCGCAAAGCAATATGGCTCAACAGTCTGCTATATATTTAAATCAAAATCCAGACTATCATAAAGCTATTCAACTATATAAAGAAAAGCAGTTTCAAGCGGCAAAAATTTTATTTGAACGTGTAAAAAACACCAATCCATCTGAAGAAATTATTTCTGATTGCGATTATTTTATTGCCACTTGTGCCATAAATACCAACCAGCAAGATGCGGATGCTTTGATGGAATCATTTATTGAAAATCATCCAACTAGTACAAAAAGAAATTTGGCTTATTTTGAAGTCGCTCAATATTATTTTGCTGAAGGAAATTATACGCAATCTTTAAAATGGTATGAAAATATTTATGAACCTGAATTAGCTGATTCTGATATAGATAAAGCTAATTTTCAGAGAGGTTATGCCAATTTTTCCATTAAAAAAAATAAAGATGCATCTAATTATTTAAATAAAGTAATTCAATCGAAAGAATATGGAAATCAGGCCAAATATTATTTAGGCTATTTAGCCTATGAAGGCGATAATTATAAAGAAGCCAACGAATTATTCGGACAAGTTGAAAATCAGGATAAGTACAAAGAAAAAATGGGGTACTTTCAAGCCGATATGAATTTTAAATTAGGAAACTTTCAAAAAGCCATTGATTTAGGTGAGCCGCAATTGAAAAAATCATCGGCAATTGAAAAAAGTGAATTGTCGAAAATTATAGGAGAAAGTTTTTTTAATTTAAAACAATACGATAGAGCAATTCCTTATTTACAAGCCTATAAAGGAAAAAACGGCAAATGGAATCATACCGATTTTTACCAATTAGGCTATGCTTTTTATCAACAAAAAAATTATGAAAGTGCCATTTTACAATTCAATAAAATTATTGAAGGAAATGATTTTTTAGCACAAAACGCGTATTATCATTTAGCAGAAAGTTATTTAAATACCGATAAAAAACAACAAGCTTTAAATGCATTTAAAACTGCTTCGGAAATGAATTTTGATGCTAAAATTCAAGAAGATGCCGCTCTAAATTATGCAAAATTAAGTTACGAAATTGGAAATCCATATATTTCAACGCCTGAAGTTTTAAAATCTTTTATCGAAAAATATCCTGCGAATCCTAATAATCAAGAGTTAAAAGGTTTATTAATAAATTCATTTATCACTTCAAAAAATTATACAGAGGCTTTAATTTTATTAGAAAAAAATAAAACGCCCGAAAATAAATTGGCATACCAAAAAGTTACTTTTTACAGAGGGTTAGAAGTCTATACAGATGGTAAGTATCAAGAAGCTTATGCTTTATTTAAAAAATCTTTAACTGAAAATAAAGAGGCAAAAATTACAGCTCGTGCTACTTTTTGGAAAGCAGAATGTGAATATAGTTTAGACCAATTTTCAGAATCGGTTTTAACCTATAAACAATTTTTAAATGAGTCGGCAGCCTCAGAAACTCCAGAAAGTAAAACTGCGGAATATAATTTGGCCTATGCTTATTTTAAAATTAAAGAATATGAAAATGCAATTCCATATTTTAATGCTTTTATTTTAAAAGGAAAAGACGATAAAGTTAGATTTACGGATGCGTATTTACGTATGGCAGATTGCAATTATATTTCTTCAAAATATTGGCCAGCAATGGATGCTTATAACAAAGCTATTGAGTTAAAATGCGTTGATTCTGATTATGCGGCATTTCAAAAAGGAATGAGTTATGGGTTTGTAAATAAAAATGAAAAGAAAATTGAGGATTTAAATAAGTTTGTAACCACGTATAAAACATCGCAATTTATGGATGATGCTTTATATGAATTGGCCAATACCTTCACCGTTGAAGAACAAAATGATAAAGCCATTGCTACATTTGATGTTTTAATTAATACTCATAAAAATAGCGCCTATATTGCAAAATCAATTTTAAAGCAAGGTTTGATTTTTTATAACACAGATAAAGACGATGCTGCCATTACAAAATTTAAAAAAGTGGTAGCAGAATTTCCAAATTCGCCAGAATCATTAGAAGCTGTTTCAACAGCAAAAAATATTTACAAAGCAAATGGAAATATACCTGAATATGCTGCTTGGGTAAAAACACTTTCTTTTGTAGAAGTTTCCGATGCAGAATTAGATAATGATATGTATGAATCGGCAGAAAAAAAATACTTAACAAATAATGCCAAACAAGCCATATCTGGATTTACAAGTTATTTGGTACAGTTTCCTAACGGATTACACGCTTTGAAAGTCCATTTTTACTTGGCACAATTGTATTTTGCTGATGCATTAGAAAAAAATGCAATTCCTCATTACGAGTATGTAATTGCACAAGCCAGAAACGAATTTACAGAGCAAGCTTTGGTTCGCTTATCTGAGATTTATTTGAAAGAGAAAAATTGTGATAGTGCTATTCCAGTATTAAAACGATTAGAAACAGATGCTGAGTATCCACAAAACACAACGTTTGCACAATCAAATTTAATGAAATGTTATTACGAGAAACAAGATTATGCCAATTCTGAAATCTATTCAGATAAAGTTTTGAAAAATCCGAAAATGGATGATAACATTA
>JBIPOM010000004.1:0-37131 GCA_044379175.1 Flavobacterium sp.
CCATTATATTCCCAAGCGGCAACATACCCAAATTTTTCATCATCACGAAGCGTTTCACCTTCAGCATCTTGATATTCTTCACGGAAATGACCACCACAAGATTCTTCACGAACTAAAGCATCTTTTGCCATCAATTGTCCCAATTCAATAAAATCAGCCACACGAAGTGCTTTTTCTAATTCTTGGTTTAATTCATTAGCTGCACCAGGAACTCTAACATCTGCATAGAAATCTTCTCTTAACTGTCTAATTTCTTCAATAGCATCATTTAATCCTTTTTCATTTCTAGACATCCCTACTTTATTCCACATAATTAATCCTAATTTTTTGTGGAAATAGTCAACAGATTTTGTTCCGTTATTATTGATTAATTGATCAATAGATTGACGAACTGCATTTTCTGCATCTACGAATTCTGGTGTTTCAGTAGAAATTTTACCCGTTCTAATTTCGTCTGCTAAATAGTTAGAAACCGTGTATGGTAATACGAAATACCCATCAGCTAAACCTTGCATTAAAGCAGAAGCTCCTAAACGGTTGGCTCCGTGGTCTGAGAAATTCGCTTCACCAGCTACGAAACATCCAGGAATAGATGACATTAAATTATAATCAACCCAAACTCCACCCATTGTATAATGTACAGCTGGATAAATTTTCATTGGTGTTTCATATGGATTTTCATCTGTAATTTTTTCATACATCGTGAAAAGGTTTCCATATTTAGATTCTACCCATTTTTTTCCTAAATCTTGAATTTTTTCATCAGATGGGTTATGATCTCCTTGTGTAAAGGCAGCTTGCTTTCCTTTAGTAATAATTTCTGAAGCAAAATCTAAATAAACACCTTCATTGGTATCATTCGCCTCTATTCCGTGACCTGCATCACAAACATCTTTTGCTGCACGAGAAGCCACATCACGAGGAACTAAATTTCCAAAAGCTGGATATTTTCTTTCTAAAAAATAATCTCTATCTGATTCTTCTATCTGAGTTGGCTTTAATTTACCCGCTCTAATTGCTTCAGCATCTTCTTTTTTAGCAGGTACCCAAATACGACCTGAATTACGTAATGATTCTGACATTAACGTTAATTTAGCCTGATTGGTTCCATGAACTGGAATACAAGTTGGGTGAATTTGTACAAAACAAGGATTTGCAAAATGTGCCCCTTTTTTGTGTACTTTCCAAGAAGCCGTAACGTTACTTCCCATTGCATTAGTAGATAAGAAATATACATTCCCATAACCACCCGTTGCAATAATAACAGCATGAGCTGAATGACGCTCTAATTCACCAGTAATTAAATTACGTGCAATTATTCCACGTGCTTTACCATCAATTTTTACAATGTCAAGCATTTCGTGACGGTTATACATTTTTACATTACCTAAACCGATTTGTCTAGATAATGCAGAATACGCACCTAATAGTAATTGTTGACCTGTTTGTCCAGCAGCGTAAAAAGTACGTTGTACTTGTGTTCCACCAAACGAACGGTTATCTAATAATCCACCATAGTCACGAGCAAAAGGAACACCTTGCGCTACACATTGGTCGATAATATTTGAAGAAACTTCTGCTAAACGATGTACGTTTGCTTCACGCGCACGGTAGTCACCACCTTTAATAGTATCATAAAATAATCTGTACGTACTATCACCATCATTTTGATAGTTTTTTGCGGCGTTAATACCACCTTGAGCAGCAATTGAGTGTGCTCTTCGAGGTGAATCTTGAAAACAAAATGCTTTTACGTTGTAACCCATTTCTCCAAAAGAAGCAGCAGCCGAAGCACCTGCTAAACCTGTACCTACTACGATTACATCAATTTTTGGTCTATTATTTGGCGCCACCAATTTAAGATTATTCTTATGGTTGGTCCATTTTTCTGAAATATGACCTTGAGGAATTTTAGAATCTAATGCCATATGTTTTTATTTTGTAAAAAAGTGAATGTATATTGGAATTATTGCAAATAAAACAGCTACTAAAACTGAAAATACTTTTCCGAAATTTTTAATTGCTGGTGTAAATTTTCCATTAGCTCCTAATGATTGAAAAGCACTTTGAAAACCATGCCATAAATGAAAACCTAATGCCATCATCGATAAAACATAAAATACCACAAAAAATAAACCTTCGTTTGGAATTACATTAAATAACTTTGCTTTGCTTTTAAAAAAAGCATAGGTTAATTTATGTAAATCTTTAAAACCAACAAATAAAACTTCACCTGTTTTTGCATCTTTAACAATATTTGAACCTTCTAAAATTAATTTAGTAGGATTTCCAACTTGGTTGTTATTCTGTTCAACAAGTGATTTCAAAGAACCTCCTGGAGGCAGCGGTATAGACTGTATTTTAGAATCTGGTGTACCAATAAGCATAGACTGAGATTGGCCTTGATTATCTTGAACTTTAGTAACTAAAGGCATATTTACATCAAAATGCATTTTTGCCCAAAAATTAATCATGTGTGTGGAGATAAAAACTAAAATTATAGTCCCTAAAACAGCCATGTTTCTTGAAGAAAAACTACTATTTTTTGAAGGATTACTCATCGCGTAAGCCACTGGACGTGCTTTTTGATTTTGAATAGCCAAATAAATTCCATCAATCGCATGGAAAATGATAGAAATGTAAGTTAAATAAGAAAGTAATTTTACTGCTGGGTTGGTTGTCATAAAAAGTGCATACTTATTAAATTGCAATGCCGCTTCGATAGTGTCGCCAGCTAACAATTGTAAGTTTCCTAATAAATGCCCAACTAAAAACAAGCACAAGAACAATCCCGTAAGTGCCATCCAATACTTTTTTGCAATAGATGACTTTAAAAATGCTGATTTTGCCATAATTATAGTTAATGTTAATTTGAATATGATTAATGTTAGCAAAAATAAAGGTTATAAGTAAGACTTACAACCTTTGAAAGATAATTTATAATCATTTTAAATGAGTTTAACTTTTGTTGAATATCAACATATTAAGTGTTGGTTTTTTACACAAACCTTATCTCATTTGGTTTTTTTCAACTATTTCTAACGAATGCGTTTCCTTCTTTCCGTTATTTTCTAATTCAATTGTATATTTTCCCGCAGGCAAATAGTATTTTTTATTGCCTGATTGATTGATTTTTATTTTGGTATTTTTCTTTTCTATTGCGGTTTTTGTTTTTTCATCTATACTTAGATCAAAATCCACTTTAAGCATTCCTTTTTCTGCTTTATTTTGAAAGGTATAAACCACAATCCCATCTTTATTTTTTATGGTTAAAACCGTATTTGAAAGTTCTTTTACATAATACCATATTGGTGTATTCGGTGTGTTTTCAGTTTCCCAAGCAGCACGCTTATTTCCCCAATTTTTAGAATAAGGAATGTTCTTTACAGGGAATAATGCTACGCCGTTTACCTTTGTTTTTTCATTTATTTGCTGAATGTTCGCTACATTTACCTTATATAATGAACGCCCGTGTGTAGCTACAATTAAATCTTTTTCTCTTTTTTGAATAACCAAATCGTGTACCGCAACATTAGGAATTTCACTTGAGAAATCCTGCCAATTCATTCCTTTATCAATAGAAATAAACAAACCAGTATCTGTTCCTAAATACAGAATATTTTCATCTTCAGAATCTTCAAGAATTACATTCGCAGCATTCTGATTAACCTTTTCGGTTAACAATGTCCAATTCGTACCTAAATCTTCAGACAAATAAGCATACGTGGTAAAATCATCATTTCTATATCCGTTTAACGTAATATAAATTCTATCGGATTTAAAGGTTGAAAATCGTACACGAGACACCCATAAACCTTGAGGTAAGTTAGTAGATATTTTCGTCCAATTTTCACCACTATCTTTTGTTACAAAAACATTCCCATCATCTGTTCCGACTACTAATTTTCCGAATTTAAATTTACTTTCGGCAATAGAAGTTATGGTTCCAAAGGGCACGTTTCCTTCCACTTTCCCATTGGTTAAATCGGTAGAAATTTTTTCCCAATTTTTACCTTGATTCATTGAACGAAATAAATATTGCCCACCAAAATAAACCACATCTTGATTGTGAGACGATAACAAAATTGGTGTTTGCCAATTAAATCTATAAGGTTCTTCATTTTTGTCTGCTTGTGGAGTAATGTATTTTCTTTCCCCTGAAATTCTATCTATTTTTGTATAATTACCAAACTGATAACCCGTGTAAACCAAATTGTTAGTTCTCGTATCTATTTGAACCTGCATTCCATCTCCACCGCTTAAAAATTCATACGGATATTTTCCATCCTGAAGCCATTCTACATTGTGTTTATAATTATTTGGACCTGCCCAAACCCCGTTATCTTGCAATCCGCCATATACTTCGTAATTTTCTTTCTCATCTACGTTTACTGTATAAAATTGTCCAACAGCTTGATTGTTGCATTTTATCCAATGTTTTCCGTTATCAAATGTAATATTCACTCCGCCATCGTTTCCATTGATAACGTGATTAGAATTTTTTGGATTTACCCAACAAACATGATGATCAGCATGAACATTATCTTTACTAATAAGTTCAAATGATTTTCCGCCGTCATTAGAAAACAACAAAGGAACTGCAGAAATATATAAACGATTTTCATTAGATTCATCAACAGTAATATCCGCAAAATAATATCCGTAAGAATAAAAGGCATCATCAATAAATTTGTCATTTGTTTTAGTCCATGTTTTTCCAGAATCGATGGTTTTATAAATTTCTGCACCAATTACTTCCACTTCAAACAAAGCCGCATTGGCATCTTTAGGTTTTTCGCTTGAAGCATTTGGTCTTAAATTTTGATTGTCTACAATCGCATAAGCAATATTTTCATTAAAAGAAGTTAAACCAATTCTACCTATTCCACTATTAGATGGAAATCCAGAATTTGAATCAATTTTTTTCCAAGTGGTTCCCGCATCTTCACTTTTATAAATCCCTGAATGTATTCCGTTCCCTTTAAAGTTATATGCTTTACGCTCGCGTTCCCATGCTGCGGCGAACATAATATTTGGATTGTTTGGTGCAGAACTAATATCTACAATTCCTGTTTCATCATTAATATATAATGTTTTTGTCCAATTTTTTCCTCCGTTTGAAGTTTTAAAAACGCCTCGTTCTTCATTTTTTGAATATAAATGTCCTAAAACACCTACTACAATTTCATTAGAATCATTAGGATTTATCCATATTTTAGAAATATGATGACTATCTGGCAAACCAATGTTAGTCCACGTTTTACCTTTATTAGTAGATTTTAACACCCCAATTCCAGCATAAGAAGAACGAGAAGAATTTACTTCACCTGTTCCTACCAAAATTAATCCTGATTTCCAATCTACGGCAACACAACCTATATTTTGAGTTGGTGCAGTATCCATAACAGGTTCAAAACTTGTTCCGTTATTATTGGTATACCACAAACCGCCAGATGCGTATGCCGCATAAAATTCAGATGGGTTTTGAGGATTGACAGCTAAATCTACTACCCTACCACTCATTATTGTGGGTCCAATATTCTGAAAAGTTACGGATTGAAAATTATTGTCTTGAGACAAACAAACTATCGTACTAAGAAGAGAAATTAAAAATATAACTTTTTTCATTTTTATATGATTTGATTTGTTTCAAAATTAATAGAATTATTTGATAACTATTTGTTTGAAAGTTATTATTTTTGAATTCATAACAAAATTAGCTAATGAATACCATCTCATTTGAAGATTTTAAATCGTTTTTTACACCATTTACATTAAAAAAAAATGAGTTTTTAGTGCGAGAAAAAGAAGTGTGTAAATACTTTTGTTTCATTGAAGAAGGTATTTTACAACATGCTTTATTAGTAGATGATGAAGAAAAAACCACCTATTTATCTTTAAAAAATTCGTTCACTTCCTCCTTAAAGAGTTTTTTATTAGGTGTTCCTTCTCGAAAACATGTAAAAGCCATTCATGATTGCAAATTATGGATAATTGATCAACATTCTTTTCAAAAATTATTGAAGGAAAACAAAACCTTTTACAAGTTTTATTACTCTTTAATTGAAAAACAAATTTGTTTAATTGACGATTATCGTATCGATTTATTGACATTAAATCCAGAAGAACGCTACAAAAAGCTATTGGAAAACGAACCAAAATTACTAAACGAAGTGCCACTACATTATTTGTCTTCTTTTTTAGGAATTTCGTCTCGTCATATGAGCAGAATTCGAAAAAATATAAAATAACGCCATTTGGCTACTTTTATTTATTTGGTAATACTTAATTTTGGTAAAATTTAAATTTATCACTGATGAAATATTTACCAATTAATCGAGAACTTTTTATTAAAAATCGTAACAACTTTATGGCGCAAATGAAACCAAACGGAGTAGCGGTTTTCAATTCTAATGATATTTATCCTGTTTCTGCAGATAGTACATTGCCATTTGCACAACATCGCGATATTTTTTACTTATCAGGTGTAGATCAAGAAGAAAGTGTTTTAATGCTATTCCCAGATGCGCCTTATGAGCATTTGAAAGAAGTTTTATTTTTAAAAGAAACTAACGAACATATTGCGATTTGGGAAGGGGAAAAACTAACTAAAGAACGTGCTTTTGAAGTAGCGGGAATCAAATCAGTATATTGGTTACAAGATTTTCATAAAGTGTTAAAAGAAGTAATGATGTATGCCGATACGATGTACATAAACACCAATGAACATTATAGAGCAGCAGTAGAAACAGAAACACGTGAAGATCGTTTTATAAAATGGTGGAAAAACGAATATCCTGCGCATAAAGTAGAAAAATCAAACCCAATTTTACAAAGATTACGTTCAGTA
Source organism: Flavobacterium sp. (assembly GCA_044379175.1). Classification (GTDB taxonomy): domain Bacteria; phylum Bacteroidota; class Bacteroidia; order Flavobacteriales; family Flavobacteriaceae; genus Flavobacterium. The sequence goes on from JBIPOM010000004.1 coordinate 6,851, forward strand.
AAAGACCAAATTGAGTTAGATTTAATTCAAAATGCATGTAATATTACAGAAAAAGGAGTGCGTAGAGTATTAAACTTCGTAAAACCTGGCGTAACCGAGTATGAAATTGAAGCGGAATTGGCACACGAATTTTTACGCAATCGTTCAAAAGGTTTTGCTTATACCCCAATTATTGCTTCTGGAAATAACGCAAATGTCTTACATTATATTGAAAACAACCAAGTTTGTAATGCTGGTGAGTTAATTTTATTAGATGTTGGTGCAGAATATGCTAATTATTCTTCCGATTTAACGCGTGTGATTCCAGTTTCTGGGAAATTTACTGATAGACAAAAAGCGGTTTACAACGCCGTTTTAAATGTAAAAAACGAAGCTACAAAAATGTTGTTACCTGGAACATTATGGAAACAATATCATGTAGAAGTTGGCAAAATAATGACTTCAGAATTATTAGGTTTGGGTTTAATTACTAAAGCGGATGTACAGAATGAAAATCCAGAATGGCCAGCATATAAAAAATATTTTATGCACGGAACGTCGCACCATTTAGGTTTAGACACGCACGATTATGGTTTATTACACGAACCCATGCAAGCCAATATGGTTTTCACAGTAGAACCAGGAATTTATATTCCAGCTGAAGGTATTGGAATTCGTTTAGAAGACGATGTAGTCATTCAATCAAATGGAGAGCCTTTCAACTTAATGAAGAATATTCCTATCGAAGCAGATGAAATTGAATCGATAATGAATAGTTAAATTTGTTTCAAGTTTCAAGTTTCAGGTTTGAGTTTAAACGGTTTGCGAAAGTGAGCCGTTTTTTTTAAACACAGATTTCTGAAATTATATTAATTTCTAAAATTTCTCGAATCTGTGTTTTATAGAACTTGATGTGTGTGTTTTTAATTTACTGACAATATTGTACTCCCAAAGTAATCCTAGAGATGCTTTCAGCATGACAAACTAAACTGAAAAACTTTGTGTGCTTCCCGAAAAAAACTTTGCGCTCTTTGCGTTTAAATTCTACATTTGTATTTATGAAAACCACCCTCTTCAAAAATACTAAAATCAGTTATACCGACCAAGGAAAAGGCACGGTAGTTATTTTGTTACATGGTTTTTTGGAAAACAGTACCATGTGGAAGTATTTGGCGCCTGTTTTAGCTCAAAAAAACCGAGTGATTTGTATTGATTTATTAGGTCACGGGCAAACGGATAGTTTGGGTTATGTGCACACCATGGAAGACATGGCGGATGCTGTACATCATGTTATTTCCGAATTAAAAATCAGAAAAGCATTTTTTGTTGGGCATTCTATGGGCGGTTATGTAGCTTTGGCTGTTGCTGAATTATATCCAGAATTTATGAAAGGTTTAGTATTATTAAATTCCACTTCTCGAGCCGATAGCGATGAACGTATTGCCAATAGAACCCGCGCTATAAAAGCAGTAAAACAAAATTATGTGGCTGCTGTTAGAATGAGTATTGCCAATTTATTTTCAGAAGAAAACAGAACTAAACTTTCGGAACAAATTGAATGGGTTCGAGAAGAAGCGCTTCAAACGCCATTACAAGGAATTATCGCCGCTCAGGAAGGCATGAAATTAAGAAAAGACCGAGAAGTAATTTTACATTTTGCTACTTATCCAATTTTATTAATTTTAGGAAAAAAAGACCCTGTTTTAAATTACGAAGAAAATGTAGAGCAAATTGAAAGCACAAATGTAAAACTAATTTCTTTTAACGACGGACATATGAGCCACCTAGAAAATCAAGCGGAATTGGAAAAAATTATGGTTGAGTTTTTGAAATCTTAACCGCAAGGCTCTCAAAGATTTCGCAAGGCTCACAAAGCATAAACAAAAAACATATAAAATAACTTTGCAATCTTCGTACTTAAATATTTGTTTTTATTGTAAAAATCACATTACTTCTTTAAAGGAAATCGTTGGATTTAAAATTTCTTGAATTAAAATTACCAATTCTTCTTTAAAATTTTCTAAAAATTCAGTTGTAATTACTGTTTCGCCCACTATGCCTCTTCCCTTGCCAAATATAAAAGGTAAAAATCCAGCTTTCATGTTTTTAAACGAAAATATTCCAACTTCTACATTGTAATTTTCTCTTAAAGAATTTTCTTGAAACATCAATGCATAACACAATAATTGAATAATTTTATCATTAGCTAAATCAAGTGTTAAACCATCAAACGTATTTATTTTTAATTTATTCGCTTCTACTTTTCCCGTTTTATAATCAATGATTCGAATGGTATTGTTTCGTAATTCTATTCTATCTACTTTACCCGCAATTTTTATTTGAAATGGTAAATTCTTATGCTGAATTTTCGTTTCATGTGGCTTTTCTAAAGACAAAATAAATAATTCATCTCCATTTTCTATATTTAGTTTTTCTTGAATTAAAAAGTTATAAATATTACGTTTGGCTACTTCAAAAGCTATTAAATTTTTTCCTTTTTTGATTTCTCCTTCTTTATAAACTTCTATAAATTTTTCTAATGTTATGGATTCAATATTTGTAATCATCACATCAATATCAGAAACTTGAATCTGAATATTTTTGCCTTCGAAAGGAGCATACATTTTCTCTAAAACCTCATGAATAATAGTTCCTAATGTATTAGCTGCGACGTTTTCTTCCACTTCTTCATTTTCACGAACTCCCAAAATGCGTTGGTAATAAAACTGAATTGGATTTCGTAAATAATTCGTTAATGCTGAGGGCGAAAACCCTTTTATAGTTGCAATTTGTTCTAATCTATCTAAAATAGGTTGTGTTTTTAAAATTTCAACTGGTTGATAAATAGAATCTGGCTTAATAGCGTTATAAAAAACTTTCTTAAAAGTATGATTTGGCAAATGTTCAATTTCTAATTGAGTAATAAATCGGCTTTTCTCACCTGCATCAATACCTTCAGAATGGGTATTATAAAGCAAATAAACATTTTTAGCACGTTGCAATAAGCGATAAAAATGATACGTAAAAATAGCATCTCGTTCTTTATAAGTAGGCAAGCCTTTTTCTAATTTTACATCGTATGGGATAAAGGAATTGTTCGATTTTCCACCTGGTAGTTTACCTTCGTTTAAAGAAGTAATAATTACATTGTCGAAATCTAAAATACGACTTTCTAAAATTCCCATAATTTGTAATCCTTTAAGTGGTTCACCTTCAAAGGAAACTTGAGCCTGATCAACAACTTGTTTATAGATAGAAAATAAAACCTCTAAATTTTCGATTTTGTTATACGTTTCGTAGTAATTTATTATTTTTAAAATCACGTTATAAATCGAAAAAATAAATGCTTTGGTAACTTTATCCTGTTCGTTTTGATTGCCTAAATGTGTTTTAATAAAAATAAGAATAGCTTTTAATTTCTCTAAAACTTCATTTACAGATACATTCCAATTGAAAAACAAATGAAGTACCAATTCGTTTTTTAATAAGTCGTATTTTGAAAATAAATCTCCTAATCGATTACTAGTTATAAAAGTTAAATTAGAATTTTTTATGATTTTTACTACTTCATTAGCTTGAATACTTGAAACGATTAATGGATTATTTAGTATTTCTAAAACTTCTTTATAGTAAAATACACTTTGCTTTTTATTTCTGTTTTGCGCATTTAAATGAAGTTGAAATAACTTGAAAATTAATATTTGCGCTGGATTGTTCTTACTTGGATAACCCATAGTTATATTTAAATTCTCAACCTCAACAGGTAAAGCATTTAAAATAGGTATTAAGATGTTTTCTTCACTTAAAACAATAGCGGTATTTTCTAATGAGTTGTTTTCTAATACAATATTTTCAATGATTTTGCCTGCAATTTTAGCCTGACCAATAGACTTTGGTGTGCCTATAACTTCAATATTTTTATCCTTTGAAAACGCATCTGTTATCCAATTAAAAGGATTTGATTCAAAATATTTCCATGACTTTTTTATTTTTCTCAAAAATAATCCAGCATCATGAAATTCATCTTTAAGGAAAACTGAATCAATATCCCAATAAACAGTTGCTTTTTTAGTTTCTAACAAGCATTTAATTATCGTTTCTTCAGCTAAATTTAATGCATTAAAGCCTGCAAAAACATAGGTTTCATTATTAATATTCTCAGAAAATGCCACACAATTCTCAGCTGATTTTCGATATAATAATCCTTGATAGCCAACTTTCTTATTTAATAAATGCTTTGTAAATTTTTCATAATAAAAAGGCAATAATTTCCAAAACTCTAAATGATTTTCAACTAATTTAGACTGGTTGTTTACATTTGGAGTCCAATGTTTAATTCGCTCAATATCTAATAAATAGGAAAAAATTTCATTTTGATTAATAAGATATCTATCAATTTCATTAAAATCTTGAATTAGTGTTATCGCCCAACTTGAAAATTTTTCGAAGTCTTGATGTTTGGATTTGTCAGTAATACTTATATATACACTGTAAAACTCAAACAAAAGTTCTATATTATCCAAAGCTCTTAATTGAGCAATTTCTTCAATAAGCATTTCTATGCTTATTATTTTAGGAGCTAAAAAAGTATCTAAAGATTGATTTTTTAATTCTTCAATTAAAAAAATTTTAGCTCTTTTATTTGGTAAAACAATAGTTTTGAGATGTAATGATGAAGAATTAGTACATAATAACTCTTCGGCTAGTTTAGATAAAAATGATGCATCCATAACAATAAAGATAAAAAAAAGGTCTCAATAAATTGAGACCTTTTGAAAATATTTTGAAAGAAATTATTTAACTAATTTAACTTCTACTCTTCTGTTTTGAGATTTTCCAGCTTTAGTAGCATTTGTAGCAATTGGTTTAGTTTCACCATAACCTTCAGAAACTAATCTATCAGCACCAATACCATTTTCAACTAAAAATGATTTAACTGCAGCTGCTCTATTTTGAGAAAGCGTTAAGTTAGCTGCATCATTACCATCAGAATCAGTATGCCCCTCTAAAGAAAATTTAGCTGTTGGGTATTCTTTTAAGATAGCTACAATAGCCTGCAATACAGGGTATGTTTGCTTTTGGAAAGAAGATTTAGCAGAATCAAATAAAATTGTTTTAGCATATTCATTTAATTTTTTTACTGAGTCTTCTGTTACTTCAGGACAACCATTATTAGCTACTGTTCCAGCTAAAGTTGGACATTTGTCATCTTTATCTAATACTTTGTCTCCATCAGTATCTGGCCATGGGCATCCACCGTTAGCTTTTTCACCTTTAACTGTAGGACACTTATCATCTTTATCAGCAATTCCATCGCCATCTGCATCAGGACAACCTTTTAAAACTGGCAAACCAGCTTCATCAATACAAGCATCATCTTTATCGGCAACTGTGTCACCGTCTGTATCTGGACATCCATTCATTTCTGGAGTACCAGCTAATTCTGGACATGCATCTGCTGAATCTTGAATCCCATCATTATCTGTGTCTGGACATCCTTTGAAAGCCTCTAAACCAAAAACATCTGGACAAGAATCTTCAGCATCAATAACACCGTCATTATCTTTATCTTTAGCGCCAAATTGGAATCTTAAACCTACTTGGTGGAAAAAATGCGTAGGTACATCAACATTAGCTACTCTGTTATCATCAAAACCATATTTCAATGTTGAACCAAGTGTTAATGCGGTATTTTTAGCAAACCATAAATTTAAACCCCATCCAGCATTGACTGTTCCTGCAGATGAATCACCAACAAAAGTATAACCACCACCTAGATTTAAACTTGGATCAAACCATTTAGATTTTAATAAATTTTTGAAGCTGTAAGTTATTGCAGCATCTATACCGTAATAATCTAAATCACCAGGATTAGTTACTACATACGTGTTTTTTGTTGTAGGAGTGTGCGTAGCCCATTTAGTTATTTTATTAAATGAACCCGTTAAACCAAAACTGAAATTATCACCAATATTTTTAGCAACATTAACATAAGAAACTGCAGATACAAAATTAAAGTTTCTCTCTTGATTATACAATTCTTCGAATCTTAGGTGATCGTTACCTTTCATGCTAATTTTAGTGTCAATGGCATTGGCACCAAGAGATACTGACCATGGATTTCTGCTGTCTTGTGCATTAGCTGCAATTGCTGCTAACATTAACGCACCAGCAAATAGTTTGTTAAGATGTTTCATACTTTTCTATTTTTTGTTTAATTACAATGCTTTTTTATGGAACAAAAGTAATATGTTTTTTGTAATTCACAAAACTTTTGTGTCTTTTTTCCAATTTAAAACCAAAAGTGTTGTAATTTACTGAATAATGTTTAACTTTTTAGCTACAATTGAAAATGCTGAAATAGCTTTGTCTAGGTGCTCTTTTGTATGAGCAGCAGATAATTGCACTCTAATTCTAGCTTTATCTTTAGGAACTACCGGATAAAAGAAACCAATTACATAAATTCCTAATTTTAATAATTCATCAGCCATTTCTTGAGACAATTTTGCATCATATAACATAACTGGTACAATAGCAGAATCGCCATCAATAAAATCTAAACCTGCTTTTTTTATACCAGCTTTAAAATAATTAGTGTTCCATTCTAATTGATCTCTTAATGTGGTGTCTTTTTTTAATAATTCAAATACTTTTAAAGAAGCCCCAACAATTGAAGGTGCTAATGAATTTGAAAACAAATACGGACGTGAGCGTTGACGTAAAATTTCAATCACTTCTTTTTTGGCAGTAGTATAACCGCCCATTGCACCGCCTAAAGCTTTACCTAAAGTTCCAGTTATAATGTCAACACGATCCATCACGTTTTTGGCCTCCATCGTACCTTTTCCTGTTGCACCAATGAAACCAGCAGCGTGACATTCATCTACCATAACTAATGCGTCGTACTTATCGGCTAAATCGCAAATTTTATCTAAAGGAGCTACTAATCCATCCATTGAGAAAACACCATCGGTTACAATTAACTTAAAACGATGTCCAGCTTCTGTGGCTTTAATTAATTGTGCTTCTAAATCTTGCATATTCGAATTTTCATAACGGTAACGTGCGGCTTTACACAAACGTACACCATCAATAATAGAAGCATGATTTAAACTATCGGAAATAATACAATCTTCTTCACCTAATAAAGGTTCGAATACGCCACCATTGGCATCAAAAGCTGCAGCATACAAAATGGTGTCTTCTGTTCCATAAAAATCGGCAATAGCTGCTTCTAATTGTTTATGAATATCTTGCGTGCCACAAATGAAACGTACAGACGACATTCCAAAGCCGTGCGAATCTAAGGCATCTTTTGCCGCTTGCACCACTTCAGGATGTGATGAAAGTCCTAAATAATTATTCGCACAAAAATTTAAAACCGTTTCTCCATTTACAACTATTTCTGCACCTTGTGGCGAAGTGATGATGCGTTCTTTTTTATACAGTCCGTTTTGTTGAATTGTATGTAATTCGTTTTGTAAGTGTGCTTGAATTTTTCCGTACATGGTTTTATTTTTTATGGTTGGATGTTTTAATTTTCTACAAATGTATAATTTTTAATTCTTCTCCTATATATAGCAACACTTTTTTAGTTACTTTTAAATTCATTTTTTCAATAACGCGTGTGTAGTTTTCAATTTGTTTTTTATGTTTTTCTTCTGGCAAACCTGTTTTATAATCTATAAGAAAAGCTTCCGAGTTATGAATTACCAATCGGTCTGGTTTTAAGTTTATTTCGTTTGGCGAAATAATATTATGCTCAGTAAAAACGGAATAATTTGGATTAAAATAATCTTCTAGTTCTGGATGATGTATAATTTGTTTGATTTTATCTTCAAAAATGCTTTTTTGTGATTGTTGAATGACGCCTTCTTCAATGCTTTTTGTTAAAGCCAATTGCAAATCGTTTTTTGTGATAATATACGATAAAATTTGATGAATAATATTTCCAAACTCAATAGCATCTTGCTGTATTGTACCCCACATTAGGGCTTCTTTTTTTGCAATTTTGATGGCTGAAAAATCCAGCGCTTTATTTACAGCATGAATAGTAGCTTTGTTTTTATCAAATGTTTTGGGATGCGATTTTCTGACTTGACTACCAAAAACATACTCTTTTTGTTCTAAAGAAAATGTAGTTGTTTTTTGTAAAAAATTGATAAAATAGGTTGCCAACGTTTTAGCGGTTGAAATTTCGCCTTTAGCCGTTATTTTATAACTACTAATTATATGTAATTGCTCTTCAGCACGCGTTAAAGCTACATATAAAACATTTATAGTGTCTAAAATTTCTTCTTGTGATTTAGTTTTGTAAATTTCTTGAGTTGTGTCGTTATATTTTTCTAATATTTTATTGTTTTTCACCAGTGCTTGAGGCATATCTATACTTTCGTCTTCCATTGGAATCCAAATGTTATTACTTCTTGGACTTAAACTATCATCGGCAAACGGAAATATTACCACAGGAAATTCCAAGCCTTTCGATTTGTGAATCGTCATAATTCGGATTGCCTTTTCTCCTTCTGGCGAGGGAATGCTTTGCTTGAAACCTGATTTTTCCCAATACTCTAAAAAATCAGCAATACTGGTTTGATATTTTACGTTTCGTTCTAAAACCAAATCTAAAAAATACTGTACATAAGAAACGGTGGTTTTTTCTTTTAAAAACACATTAACAATATTTTCAACAGCTTCATAAAGTGATTTTTTTCGGCAATCTTCTAACGAAATTGAACAATCATACTCACTTAAAAACGTTTGTAAATCTGCTTCCGAAAGGGATTTTGCAGTTACAATAAAATCATGAATTTTTTCTTTAGTTACCTTTTCATTGGCTACAAAATACAACCAATTAATTTTCGATTCTTGATTATTGGCACTGTCTAAATATTGTAAAAAATTAATAATAAATTTTACTTCCGAAGCATTCTGAATTAATAAGGTTTCTGATGAAATAATTGGAATGTCGTTTTCTGTTAAAAAATTAGCCAATAAAACGCCGTTTTTTGTTTTTCGAGTTAATAAAACGATGTCTGAATAGTCAAATCCGTTTGCAAGAGATTGCTGGATTATCTCTAAGGTTTTCGATAAATATTGTTTGTCTTTTTCTGTAATCGATTCGTCTTCTGCAATTTCTTCATTTATTTCAATGGTATCATCTAAAAAAGTAACGGATACAAAACCACCTGTTTTTTCATTTGTTTCCTGACTAGCAGTTTCTTTATATAATTTTTGATACGCTTCATTCGTAAATTCTCCAGATAGAAATTCAAAAAATGTGTTATTAAAATCAATAACTTCTGAATAACTTCTGTAATTTTTTGGTAAATTTTTTACAACTTTCAACTTGTTAGAAAACGGATTTACATCCTTACTTAAATCGATAAACTGTTCCGCTTTTCCACCCCGCCAGCGGTAAATAGATTGTTTTGGATCGCCTACAATCATTAACGAACCCTGTGTGCCATCTAAATCTTCACTTGCTAAGGCGTTATCAATTAATGGTATAAAATTTTCCCATTGTAATTGCGAGGTATCCTGAAATTCATCTATAAAATAATGACGGTATCTGTCACCTAAACGCTCATAAATAAATGGTGCGGGTTGATCTTTAATTTCGTTGTGAATTATGGTGTTAAAATCGGAAATTGATAACACATTTTGATCTTCTTGTAATTGTTTGTATTCTTTATAAATGACATTAATTAGCGACAACGGAATCATGTTTTTGATAATCAAATCGAATAACGCATTTTCGTTTTTTGCTTTGTAAATAAGGGTTAGTTTTTCTTTCCAAACAGGAGCCAAACTATAAACTACTTCTGAATTATTGGATTTTTTAGGAACCGTAATTTCTTTATCACTTACATAATCATAATCAGTAGCTTTTTCTTTAAATAAATTGAGAACGTGATTGTAAAATGTTTTTCGATCGAAGTCATTTTCCATTAAATTATTTGCTGCAAAATCATCTAAAATGAATTTCGCATTTTCTTTTATTTTTAATTTATTGGATTCTATTTTTAACTTTATTTTCTCTGCAATTTTAGAAAAATCATCTACCGATTTATCGCTTAATTTTCCAAAATTAAAAAAATGTTCTTCGTTTAAAATTAATCTTGAAACTTCATATAAATCTAAAGTTACATCCCAACTTTTATCATCATCTGTTTTACTTTTTGCAAAATTGATTATTATTTGAGTCAATTCTTCGTCCTCTCCTGCTTTGGCAACCACTACATCAATGGCATTTTTTAAAAGTTCATCTGTATCTAAAGTAACATCAAAATTGGTAGGTAAATTTAAATCGTGAGTGAAAGTTCTAATTATTCGATGTGTGAATTTATCAATAGTAGAAATATCAAATGCTGCGTAGTTGTGAATAAGGTTTTTTAAAATCTTCTTTGATTTTTGTTGTATTGTAGAAACATCTAATTTTATTTCAGAAGCAATTTCTTGCATAAAATTAGTGGTTTTTTCGGAAACTTCATTTTTTGTAAAAGCAATTAAACTTTCAATAATCCGACTCTTCATTTCTTCAACCGCTTTATTAGTAAAAGTAATGGCAAGAATTTTTTTATAAGTATCGTTGGCAGGAGCTACCATTAAAATTTTTAAATATTCTTTTGTTAAGGTATATGTTTTACCAGAACCTGCTGAAGCGTTATAAACTTGAAATGCCATATTTTTATTTTTTTTGTTTTGCCACGGATAACATTAATTTACACGGATTGTTTTTTACTCCATTCTATTGTGAACTATTTTGAGCGAAGCGTCTGCAATTGCATCAGGAAATTCTATGTACCTATGTCTTTATTTTTTTTACAATTATAAACGTTTATTTTCTTATATATTGTGTTTTAATTAACTATCTAAATTTTTATTTTCAAAGTTAAAGTTATAAATTTGAAAAAAATAATTAATCCATTAAAAATAGTAAATCATGGCTTTTGAACTCCCACAATTACCTTATGCATATGATGCATTAGAACCACATGTTGATGCAAGAACTATGGAAATTCACCATACAAAACATCATAATGCTTACACCACAAATTTAAATACTGCTATTGCTGGAACAGATTTAGAAGGAAAATCTATTGAAGCTATTATGTCTAATTTAGACATGAATAATATGCCGGTTAGAAATAACGGAGGTGGTTTTTACAATCATAATTTATTTTGGACTGTAATGTCGCCAAATGGTGGTGGTTTGCCAACAGGTGAATTAGCGTCAGCAATTGATGCAGCTTATGGTTCGTTTGATGCTTTTAAAGCCGAATTTGCAAAAGCTGCAGCCACTCGTTTTGGTTCAGGATGGGCTTGGCTTTGTGTGCAAAAAGGCGGAAAAGTTGAAGTGTGTTCCTCTGCAAATCAAGATAATCCTTTAATGCCAGGAATTGGTTGTGGCGGTACACCAGTTTTAGGTTTAGACGTTTGGGAACACGCCTATTATTTAAACTATCAAAATAGAAGACCAGATTATATTGAAGCGTTTTTCAATGTAATTAACTGGGATGAAGTGACTAAACGTTTCAACGAGGCAAAATAATTTTTACAAAACAAAATAAAAGCGTTCAAGTAATTGGACGCTTTTTTATTATCTGTATATTTGCTTTTAATTTTTTGTAGATGAAAAAACTCGTGTGGTTTATTTTTTTTAGTTCTTTTTTGGCAATGGGTCAAAAAACAACTTCAAAGCACCATGAAACTACTCAAAATTTAGTCACTACAATTATTCAATTTCAAAATAAAAACCAATTAAAAACACCTGATTTAAGTTATACGTTTTACGAAAAATCAATAATCTCTGCTTCTCCTGATTCAATTTCTGCTTCCATTGATACTCTTTTTAAAAATAAGCAAAAAAAGAAATTTATAATAGATTCTTCCAGTTATAAATTCAAAAAAATTATAACCAAACAGCACCTTTATCAAATCGAAAAAGCATCAAAAATCGCTATCGAAAATGGTAAAAAAAAAGAAACTATTATTGGATTAAAAATGGCGGGTTTAAAGCAACCTGTTTACGAATTACTAGGACAAGAATTTATGTCCTTTGATTTATCCAAAAGTCAATTAAAAATTTTACAATTTACCTTTCAAAACCCCTTTTCTAAAGAAGGTTGTTTCAAATATAAATTTGAAATAATAGATACCATATCCACAACTAATGGTAAAGAAATAGTATTGCAATTTGAATTAAAAAAAAGCATTAAAAAAAACAAATTAAAGGGATTCGCTACTGTTTGTTTAAAAACAAATGCCATTACAAAAATTACTTTTTTTATAAATAGCATCATCAATATAAAAACGGAAACTATTTTTGGTTCGTTTAATAATGAAACGTTATGGTTTCCAATTTCGCAAAACATACTGGTGACTAAAGGAAAAGGAAAACAAAATATTGATTTTTTAGGAGAAACCATTCAGTTTGACAATTTGCCAAACACCTCTAAAAAGTATGATTATTCGAATGATTTATTTGTAAAAATTTACCGAGATTACAGTAATTATAACTTTACAGAACTTCCAAAAAGACAACGATATCAAATTCAGATTGATAAAAGTGCTATTAAAACAAATACCGCTTTTTTTAACACAATTTCACGAGACACATTAGACAAACGTTCTCAAAATACATACCATACACTAGACAGTTTGGTTACTGCAACCAAAACAGAACGGAAAATTTATTTTGGTAAAAAACTAATTAACGGACAAATTCCGTTTGGGTTTTTGGATGTAAAAGCTAGAGATATTTTTAAATTCAATAATTATGAAGGGTTTCGATTAGGTATTGGTTTAGAAACTAACAATCGTCTTTCTTCTAATTTTAAATTTTTTGGATATGGTGCTTATGGCACAAAAGATGGCGTTTTTAAAAGTCAAGTTGGAAGTGCATTTCGCATTTCTAAAATAACAGATAGCTGGATTTCCGCTTCATTTACGGATGACAATACAGAATTTGCGGATTTATCCCTTGTTGCAGATAACAAACGATTTAAACTTATAGATCCAAGACCTTTCAACCTTTCATTATTTTACAATCACCAATCGTTTGAAATAAATTTAGAATCAAAATTTATTTCAAAAATTGAAACAACACTAAAAATTAATCGTTCACGAATTGATCCGCTGTTTAATTATAGTTTTGTTACGCCAAAAGCAACCTATGAAATTTATAATTTAACACTAGCTACATTAAGTTTTGAGTGGTCGCCTAAAAGTAGATTTTTACAAACTCCGCAAGAAATTTTGGAAGTTGAAAAAGGATTTCCAAAAATAGTTTTACAAATATCCCAAGCCATTCCAAATAAAATAAGCGACAACATCGAATTTACAAAAATTGATGCTCGATTGTATCAAGAAAAGAAATATTTATCTGGACAAAAAACCACTTTTCTTTGGCAAGGCGGAATCAGTTTAGGTAACGCGCCGCTTTCTCACTTATATAGTGTGGCTCCAAATAATTTAAATCGAGATGCTATTTTAAGTCGGATTACATTTGCTAATAAAACGGCTTTTGAAACCATGTATTTTAATGAATTTTTTTCGGACAGGTATTCATTATTACAAATAAAACACTATTTTAATAAATTTCAAATTTCAAAAAGCATTAAACCTATTTTAGTGGTTGGAAGCAAAGTCGCTTTTGGAGGTTTTTCAAATCCTGAAAACCATCTAGGGATTGAATTCAAAACTATGGAAAAAGGTTTTTTTGAAAGTGGATTTGAATTGCAAAACATTTTCAAAGGCTTCGGTTTAGCTACTTATTATAGATATGGACCGTATCAATTGGAAAAATTTGACCAAAATATTGCCATAAAACTATCTTTTACTTTGAATTTGGGGATATAATCGTTTTGTTAGAAATCAAACAAGTCTTTTGGGTTCATTTCTAATGATGTAGCTATAACTTTTGCCGTACTTATTGTCGTGTTTATTTCACCTCTCTCAATTCTTCCAATTTGAGATATTGGAATGTCAGAAATATACGCAAGTGTTTCTTGTGTAATCTGTTTACTTAATCTTACTTTTCTTAGGTTGTCTCCGAAAGATTTTATGTACGCTATATCTTTTACATTATTCACATTGTAAAAGTGTTCATAGATTAACAAAAAAATAAACTCATGTATGCGTTATATTAAAAATTTTATTACTTTAGTAAAAATATTTTTATTAACTTTAAATTTTAATTTATGAAAAACCCCAAACAAAAATTGAAAAACATCCTATTTTTAGTAACTGTGCTATTTGCATTTAGTTGTAGTAAAGACATTTATGAAGAAGAGCTTCTTAATGAAAAGATCACTAAAAAGAGAATTACTTTTAAAGAGTTTTCTACTAATAAAAAAGCCATTAAAGAATTTACTGCAGCAAAAAACGAATTGCAAAGTGCGTCTTTTGAAAGTTCATCTTATGAAAGAACACAGTATAACCAAGATTTAAATATTGTTATAGACACAGACAATATACAATTAATTGAAATTGATGATTACAAAACTTACACAATTCCTTTTTTAGCAGAAGGTAGAGAGAATAAGGTAGACAACATTGTAATTGTTGAAAACGGAAATTATATTGATGTAATGTTTATTAGTTATAATTTAACAAAACAACAACTTTCGCAAATGAATTTTGGCACAATTGATAATACCATACTACTAAGAAACAACAATGCTATTGAAACTGATTGCAATACCATAAGAGATAAGGTTGAAATTTGGATTAATCCAGTTACTAATCAAATATCTGGTTATCTTGTTACATATGCAAATCCTTGCCCAGGTACAGTGGGCAATACTTATGTAATACAACATCTTGATGGAGGTGGTTCTACTGGTGGCGACGGTAGCAGTAGTAGTAGTGTTGGAAATTTTTCAGGTATTAATAATTTTGAGATATTAAACTTTTGGAATAATTTATCAGGGAATAGTTATATTAATGGCGGATATGGAACTGGCGAAATATATACACTAGGAAGCGGAGGTTTAGGATCTAATGCTTCAAACATTGGTGGTGATTCGAATTATAATTTAGATAATACTGTTATTCTAACAAACCCTGTAATATCTAGCATAAACATGCAAAATGCAGCTTTTATGTTAGAAGTAAGTGCATACTTAAATCTTTTAAAAAACCAAAACACAGTTATTAACCAATTTTTAACAAATAATTCTAATTATTATCAATTCATAATAAATTATGTTTTACAAAATGGAGGATTAACGCAAGAATTAAAAAACACTATTAATTTTACTTTAAACAATATTGGTTCTGTTTATACAACACTAGAACAAAACTCAAATAATTTAACAACTGATGAACTTGAAGTTTTAAAAAATAATGCACTAATGTTTTTGTTGAATAATCCTGACCAAGAAGGTTTGATTTTTGCAAACGAAACTATAAATTTATCAATAAATTTAGAAATTGATGCTTTTGAAATTTGGGATAATATTCAAGATTATAGAAGTGGAATGTCAAATGATGAAAAATTAATTTTTGATAATATTGATAATACTAAACAACTTAGATATTTAAGCGCTGGATATAAGGCTATGAAAAAAGCCGAAGAGTTATATCCAAATAACATTATATTATCGAATTTGCATAACGGAAAAGGAGATGCTTTTAGACATGCGGCATGGAATGGATTATCATCATTATTAATAGGACATGATTTGACTCAAAGTTTAACAACAGCTCATGAAAGTAAGCCTTCACAATATACTTTCAATTTTAAAGAAAAAGAAATGGATTTATTTAATAACGAAAAGGGATTAATAGTGGCTGGATTTTCAAATTTATCAAACATATTAACTAATATTAATCAATATTGTATTTTAGGCTATTTAAGATATTTAAATGAGTTAGATTCGGAAAATAAAGCAACTTATAATTCACAATTAATTCCTACAGATCAATAAATTATGAAAAAGCATATTCTAAAATTTCTATTTTTTTTTACATTAATTTCATGTTATAATGAAAATAAAAGAACATATACTGTAAAAACATTTCCAAGAGAAATAAAAGACACTTTAAGTCCAAAAACAAACAATTCCTACACAACAAAAATCATTCAAGTAAAAGGCTTTGTTAATGACACAATTTTTGTTTCTTATGGTTCAAATAATTATAAAAATTATTTAGTAAATAAAATTGATACAATTTTTAATTCTGATTATTATGGTGGGCAAAAAGTTGAATTTATTTTTGATTCATATAAAGCTTCTAAAGGCGAATTAGAGATTGAATTTTCTATTCAATAAATTATGAAAAAAATATTTTTATTAAAATTAGTAATTCTTATAACACTCATTTCTTGTAAAGATAATAGTTATAGAAAAAAAGAATACATAATTACAAATTTTAAAGAAGTAATAAGAGACACAATTACTCCGATAAAAGGAGATTCTTATGGGGCTAAAAGCATTAGTGTTAGCGGATTTGTTGATGATTCTATTTATGTGAAGTTTAATGGTTCATATAAGTTTTATTTAAAAGGTAAAGTAGATACAATTATTTCTGCTGATTATTATGGAGAAAGTAAAGTTGGTTTTGAATTTAATCCATACAAAGCTAAAAAAGGAGAATTAAAAGTAACTTTTGGTATCTAAATCTAATATTTATAAAAACACTAATCCCGACTAAAAAACAATTAGTCGGGATTTTTATATATTTCTATAACTCAAATGACTTATATGGTTAAAAATTATATATTTATAACCATAATTCTTACCTTTGCACCCTAAAATCATATCATGACGAAGTGGTTAAACACCAGTTTTTGGAATTTTGTAGCGCGTACGCTTTTGAGAAATAGACATTGGGTGCTTTTGTGCATTGCTTTGTTTACTATTTTTATGGCATCGCAATGGAAATACATTCGTTTTACACAAACTGAAGCCAATTTATTACCCAATGACCATAAAGAAAATATAGCTTATAAAGATTTTTTAAAGAAGTTTGGTGAAGAAGGAAATGTCATCATTTTTGCCGTTAAAAGTGCTGATGTTTTTAAACCAGAAACGTTTAAAGCTTGGAACAACATGATGGCTTCTATTGCTAAAAATAAAGAAGTAGATGGCGTGTTATCGTTTAATGAAATTCAGGATTTAGTTAAAAACGATTCCTTACAAACCTTTCAAATCAAACCTTTTATAGATCAAAATAAAGTGGCTGATGCTGCTTATTTGAATGCTAAAAAACAAGATTTATTAAACAAAATGCCTTTTTACGAAAGCCTATTGTTTAATAAAAAAAGTGGTATTGTTAGAAGTGTCATTTACCTGAAAAAAGACATCGTAAACAAACCCGAAAGAAAAGAATTTGTTTTAAACAAACTAATTCCAGCTATTGAATCGTTTAAAGAAACTGCGAAAACGGATATCAAAGTTTCAGGAATGCCTTACATTAGAACCTTGAATGCCAAAGCTATTATTAGCGAAATTGGCTTGTTTATTGGCGCTACTTTACTGGTAACCTCATTAATTTTTTATTTCTTTTTTCGATCCTTTCGCACGACCATGATGGCGCTTTTTGTGGTGATGATTGGCGTGATGTGGTCTTTCGGATTTTTGGGATTATTGCGTTATGAAATTACAGTTTTAACCGCTTTAGTGCCTTCGTTGATTGTTATTATTGGCATTCCGAATTGTATTTTCTTAACCAATAAATACCACCAAGAAACGCGAGTTCACGGAAACAGAGCAAAAGGTTTACAACGTGTTTTAACTAAAGTTGGAACCGCAACTTTCATTACAAATGTGACAACAGCGGTAGGTTTTGCTACATTCATTATTACCGATAATAAATTATTACAAGAATTTGGTATCGTAACTTCCATAAACATTATGGCACTTTTTGTGCTGAGTTTATTCGTGATTCCGATTTTCTTCAGTTTTATGCCCATTCCTAAAGCGAAACATTTGGAACATTTGGAACGTGGTTATTTGGTGAATTTTAAAAACTGGATTATTAACCAAGTAAAATATCATAATGTTCGTGTGTATTCGGTAGCAGTTGGAATTTTAATACTTGGAATAATTGGCGTTTATAAAATCAATATTTCTGGAAGTATATTAGAAGATATGCCTAAAAACAATGCGTTTTTTGAAGACATTCGTTTTTTTGAAAAAGAATTTAAAGGTGTGTTACCTGTAGAAATTTTAATTGACACGAAGCGTAAAAAAGGCGTAATGAAAATTTCAACTTTGAAAAAAATGGACGAGTTGCAATCAGAAATTGAAGCCATTCCTGAACTTTCAAAACCGGTTTCTATTGTCAATTTAGTGAAGTTTTCGAAACAAGCCTATTACAATGGAAATCCTGCTTTTTACGATTTACCCGATTCACAAGAGCAAGCTTTTATTTTACCTTATTTAAAAAATTCGTCGAAAAACAGTAAAAATAATCCACTAAAAAGTTATGTAGATACCACTGGTCGATACGCGAGAATTTCAACTTTTATGCGAGAAGTCAGCACAGACGAAATGGTAAAAGTGGAAGAAAAATTAAATGATCGAATTAATAAATTATTTCCAAAAGAACGTTACACAGTAACCATTACTGGAAAAGCGTTGTTGTTTCAAAAAGGAACCAGTTATTTATTAGACAATTTAATAGAATCGTTATTATTCGCTTTAGCATTAACTGGTGCTTTAATCTTTTTCTTATTCCGTTCGGTGAAAATGATTTTTGTAGCTTTGATTCCGAATTTATTACCCTTATTAGCCACGGCTGGATTGATGGGTTATTTAGGCATTCCTATTAAGCCTTCTACTATTTTAGTTTTCGGAATTGCGTTCGGACTTTCCGTAGATGATACGATTCGATTCTTAGCGCAATACCGACAAGAATTAGTTAGAAATAACTGGAAAATTAAAAAATCAATCTTCTCCACATTAGAAGAAGAAGGACCAAGTATGTTTTATACTTCTTTCGTCTTATTGTTCGGATTTTCGGTGTTTACCTTATCGGATTTCGGAGGAACAGTAGCTTTAGGAGGTTTGGTTTCCATCACGTTATTATTCGGAATGTTAACCAATTTAATTTTATTACCAAGTTTGGTTTTATCGTTAAACAGAAGTATAGCCAACGAACAAGAATTTACAGAACCTATTTTAGATATTTTAGAAAATAATGAAGACCCAGATGCTGTTGCTGAGGGTGAAGAAATAAAAAAATAAAATGAAGAATTTAATCGAAGAATTACAATGGAGAGGTCTGGTACACGATGCGATGCCAGGAACAGAAGAGCAACTTTTAAAAGAGCCAACAGCGGTTTATATCGGTTTTGATCCTACTTCAGATTCGTTACATATTGGAAGTTTGGTGCCGATTATTTTGTTGATGCATTTACGAAAATTCGGACATAAACCATTTGCTTTAGTGGGCGGTGCAACAGGAATGATTGGTGATCCATCAGGAAAATCAAACGAAAGAAATTTATTAGATGAAGCCACTTTAAATCACAATGTAGAAGGAATTAAAGGTGTGTTATCTCGGTTTTTAGATTTCAATGCTACCGATGCACAAGCACCGGTTTTAGTGAACAATTACGATTGGATGAAAGATTTTTCGTTCATTGATTTTGTTCGAGAAGTAGGAAAACGCATTACGGTTAACTATATGATGAGTAAGGATTCTGTGAAAAAAAGATTGTCTGGGGAAGGCGAAGGAATGAGTTTTACAGAATTTACGTACCAATTAATTCAAGGGTACGATTTTTATCATTTGCACAAACACCATAATTGTAAATTACAAATGGGTGGAAGTGACCAGTGGGGAAATATCACTACTGGTACAGAATTAATTCGTAGAATGAATGTAGATTCTGAAACGGAAGGAAAAGCGTTCGCGATGACTTGCCCGTTAATTACAAAAGCAGATGGTTCGAAATTCGGAAAATCGGAAAAAGGAAATATTTGGTTGGATGCTGATAAAACGTCTCCATACGAATTTTACCAATTTTGGTTTAATACGACTGATGTTGATGCAGAAAAATATATTAAAATATTCACATTCTTAGACAAAGCTACGATTGATGCGTTATTAGCGGAACACGCTGAAGCACCTCATTTACGAGTATTGCAGAAAAAATTAGCCGAAGAAGTAACAGTTATGATTCACGGTGCAGCAGAACACGAAAAAGCCGTTTTTGCTTCACAAGCCTTCTTTAAACCAACCGTGGACGATTTAAAACTATTAGATTTAAAAACATTAGCGGATGTTTTCCAAAGTTTAGACCAAGCGGAAGTTACTTTAGCAGAAATCGAATCAGGTTACCCAATTGTGGATGCCTTTGTGAAATCTGGATTTTTATCTTCTGGAAATGAAACCAGAAGAGCATTAAAAGAGAATGCCGTTTCGGTAAACAAAGTAAAAGTAACAGAAGAATATATCATTTCAACAAACGATTTAATTGCGAACACGTTCGTTTTACTTCAAAAAGGGAAGAAAAACTATTATATTTTAAAAGTGATGTAAGCTGTTTTTTAATAAAATTCAAAAGCCTTTCTGAAAATCAGAACGGCTTTTTTGTTGTTTTTTTTCTGATAATTCAAGTTTGCAAATCGTTGATATCGTTTACAGGACAAATCCGGATATCGGTAGTGTGCGGTAACAAGTGTACAGAGATGGGAAATTTATTTTGATTGGTTTAAGTACAATAAATTAGTCTTTTCGCTCCATTCTAATTCTGAGGGCAATATTTGATTACTAAACTCAATGTGAATTACTCTTCGCCTTTCGTTGTTTGTTGTTTTATTTGAAGCGTGAAATAAGAGTGGTTTCATAATCATAATTCCACCTTTTTCCACTTCACAAATAGTTTCAATTTCCTCATTAATTTTGATGTTTTCTACTCTAGTAATTCCTTTTTTATGAGATGCATTTAAAACTTTTAATGCGCCGTTATCTTTTGTGGTTCTGTCGAGATGTATTCTAATAGTGAAATTATTTTCTAAAATCTCTTTTGGCGGTTGTACGGCAAATTGATTTTGCTTTACTGTCCAATTTTCAAAGTGTTCAATGTCTATTTTTTTGTTAACTGAAATAGTTAAATCTTGATGATAGGAAACAAACCAATTCGATTTTTCAGGCTTATCAAAATATATGGACTTAGTAATAAAATAGTTTTCTCCAAAATTCGTTTTAATAAATTCTATCAAATTCTTATTGAAAATATAAGAAACTGTTTTTGGGATTTCTTTGTGAAATTGTCGAATCGCAAATAAATCATCTGATTTTCTAAAAGTAGAATTATTGATTGTAGCTTGAGTTACTTTTTCGATTTCTGAAATTATTTTTTCTATTTCAACATCAGAATAAAAATCATTAATAATTGCAAAACCGTCAGAATTAATATAGTTAGAATAGTTCATTTATTTATTTTATTTACAACAACTCAATGTAAGCTCTATTCAATTTAATTTTCCCTTTGTTTTCTAATGCTTTTAAAATTCGGGAAATTACTACTCTTGACGTATTTAAGTCGTAAGCAATTTCTTGATGTGTTTTTTTAATTTGGTTGGATGTGACTATTTTAGATTTTTCTAAAAGATAATTTAATACTCTTTCATCCATATTCATAAATGCTAAATGATCAATTGTTGTTAGCATTTCTTTCAATCGATTGTTATAGCTGTTAAAGACAAAATTTCTCCACGTGGCATATTTCCCAAGCCATTCGTTCATTTTAGCTACCGGAATTAAAATTAGTTGTCCGTCCGTTTCTGCAATGGCGCGGATTTCACTTTTAGCATTTCCTAAGCAACACTGCATAGACATAGCGCAAGTATCTCCTTTTTCAATAAAATATAAAAGTAGTTCCCCTTCGTCAAAATCTTCACGTAAAATTTTAATGGCTCCAGTTAACATTAAAGGCATGCTTTTTATGTTTTCATTAAAATCTATAATAATATCGCCTTCTTTGAAATTTTGAATTTTAGAAATTTCTAAAATTTCGTTTATCAAACTTTCTTCAAAAATAAAATTATACGTGTTTTGGAGTGTGTTTTTCATTTTTAGGAAAATTTAAGTTTCCATTAGCGAATTTAGTAAATTCAAAAACAAAAAGTAAAAAATAAAAAGATTTATCTGGAAAGTATATAAAATAAAAAAGGCGAAAATTTCTTTTCACCTTTTTTGCCCCAAATCTACCATAAAACTTAACCTACTAATTTTCTGGTTTTGTAAATGTATATTAAGTAATTTTATTTGAACAAAATATTTGTTATAAAGCTAATATTCTCGATGAAATGCACTTTTTTAGTAAGCACGTGCTCCATTACCTTCATAAAAGTTAATAAAAGCGGTATTTACAACCCGGTTTCCTCCAGGTGTTGGATAGTTTCCAGTGAAGTACCAATCGCCTAAATTTTTAGGACACGCTTTATGTAAATCTTCTACTTTTTGAAAAATAATTTTCACTTTAGCTTTCACTTCTTTTGAAGTTAGCATTTCTGCCATTTTATCTGAAATTTGTTCCTCTGTAAACGGATTGTAAATTTCCTTTACATGATTTACAACTTCTGTATCTTTTAACCCTTGTTGTGCTTTACATTTTTTATAAACGTCTTCTACAATTTGATATTGATTGGTTTCTTTTAAAAGCGCTAATGCTGCTTTGAAAGCAATAAAGCCTTCTAATGTACTCATGTCAATTCCGTAACAATCAGGATATCTTATTTGCGGAGCCGACGAAACTACTACAATTTTCTTAGGATGTAATCGGTCTAAAATTTTAATAATACTTTTCTTTAATGTAGTACCACGAACAATACTATCATCAATAATTACTAAATTATCTGTTGGTTTTACTACGCCGTAAGTAATGTCATAAACATGTGCTACCATTTCATCTCTACTACTGTCTTCAGTAATAAAAGTACGGAGTTTTACATCTTTAATAGCTATTTTTTCAGTACGTACTTTCTCGGCTAAAATCTCATTTAATCCTTTTTCATCTAAAGTATCTTTTTGCGCAATAATATCCTTAACTTTTTGTTCATCCAAGAATTTTTGAGCCGCTTCAGCCATCCCATAAAAAGAAGTTTCGGCCGTATTTGGAATAAATGAGAATACGGAATTATGTATGTCGTTTTCAATTTCTTTTAAAACACTTGGAAAAACATATTTTCCTAATAGTTTTCTTTCTTGATAAATTTCAGCATCGCTTCCACGAGAAAAATAAATTCTTTCGAAAGAACAGGCTTTTTTATCTGTACATTCTCTAATGTTTTCGAACAGTACATTTCCGTTTTTCTTAACAATAATAGCATCACCCGCTTCTAATTCTTTTACATCTTCGAAGGCTACATTAAAAACCGTTTGAATAACAGGACGTTCTGAAGCTACTACCACAATTTCGTCATCATGGTAATAATAAGCTGGACGAATTCCGTTTGGATCTCTAACCACAAAAGCATCTCCATGACCTAAAAGTCCTGCCATAGCATACCCCCCATCAAAGTTTTTAGAGGCTCTTTTTAATATTCTTCCAATATTTAATCGTTCTGCAATAACTGGTGAAGCTTCAAGTTTTGTAAGTCCTTCGTTTTTACAATCTAAATACAATTGTGTAATTTCATCATCTAAAAAATGACCGATTTTTTCCATTACGGTTACCGTATCTGCCATTAATTTTGGATGTTGACCAACATCAACTAAATCTTGAAATAACTCTTTAACATTGGTCATGTTAAAGTTTCCAGCAACTAGTAAGTTTCTGTGCATCCAATTGTTTTGACGTAAAAAAGGATGAACGCTTTCAATACTGTTTTTCCCGAAAGTTCCATATCGTACGTGACCTAAAAATAATTCCCCAACATACGGAATGTTTTCTTTTTGCAACGCTACATTATTTTGATACGAAGGATTTTTAGCTAACTCGTCAGAAATTCTGGCATTAATTTGACCGAAAATATCCTGAATAGGTTGCGCTTGGTTAGAACGAATTCTACTAATATATCTTTGTCCTGGTTTTACATCTAATTTAATACTGGCAAAACCTGCACCATCTTGTCCACGATTGTGTTGTTTTTCCATTAAAAGATACATTTTTTCTACCCCGTAAAAAGCCGTACCATATTTTTCTCTGTAGTATTCTAATGGTTTTAAAAGTCTAAGTAAGGCAATTCCACATTCGTGTTTAATAGCGTCGCTCATAGTTGTTGTTGTTTATTCTGTATTTATTTCAGAATCTGTTTATGTACATTATAATAAAAATGCCCCGAAGTTTCGAGGCATAGTTTGGTCTTATAATTGGATATCAAATTGTGTTAACGCCTTAAATTGTTGTAAACGAGCATAAACATCCTCTTTATTTAAGTTTACCATTCTTTCCGTTCCAAATTTTTCTACACAAAATGAAGCTAAATTTGAACCATGAATAATGGCGTTTTTCATATTTTCAAATGAAATATCTTCCGATTGCGAAAGATATCCAGAAAATCCTCCTGCAAACGTGTCTCCTGCTCCTGTTGGATCAAAAACTTCTTCTAATGGTAAAGCTGGTGCGAAGAAAACATCTTTATTATGAAAAATTAAAGCACCATGTTCTCCTTTTTTAATGACTACATATTTAGGACCCATTGTATGAATTTTTGCTGCCGCTTTTACTAAAGAATATTCTCCAGATAATTGACGTGCTTCTTCATCGTTAATGGTAATCACATCAACACGTTTTATTACTTCTAGTAATTCTGGTAAGGCACAATCCATCCAAAAATTCATGGTATCTAAAACTACTAATTTTGGTGGAGTTGTCATTTGATTTAAAACGGACGATTGTACAATTGGATGTAAATTTCCTAACATAACCACCGATGCGTCTTTATAGTTTTCAGGAACTATCGGGTTAAAATCTGCTAATACATTTAACTCCGTAGCTAAGGTATCACGCGAATTCATATCATTGTGATATTTTCCACTCCAAAAGAACGTTTTTCCACCTTTTACAATTTCAATTCCTTCAATATTTATATTTCTTTCTGATAATAAATCTAAATGTTCTTGTGGAAAATCTTCACCTACAACAGATACTATTGCCGAATCCAGCTTAAAAAATGATGCGGATAAGCCAATATAAGTTGCTGCGCCTCCTAAAATTTTATCTGTTTTTCCAAAAGGAGTTTCAATAGCGTCAAAAGCTACTGTACCTACAATTAATAGTTTACTCATTTATATTATTTTAAATAAGCTACAAAGATAGTTATTCCGTTTGAAGTTAAAAAATGTTACACAAATTTTAGCAATAAAAAAATTTGAAGCAAAAGAAACCTATGGATACTATTGTAAAAGTTATTTTTTATAGTAATTTTGAATAGATATTTACTTACTATTTTTAATTGGAAGCACCAAAAACCTCACTTACAACAAACGAAATTATCAGCAAATTAGAGTATTACTGCTCTTACCAAGATCGATGTCATAAAGAAGTGGAGCAAAAATTGCGAAGTTTTACCTTACTTCCTGAACTAAAAGAACAAGTTATAGTACATCTTATCGAAAATAAATATATAGATGAAGAACGTTTTGCTAAAAGTTTCGCAAGAGGCAAACACAATTATAAAGGTTGGGGTAAAAACCGAATCGTTCAAGAATTAAAATTTAGAGAAATATCTAAAAGAAATATCGATTTAGCTTTGTTGGAACTTCCAAACGATATTTATTTAGCTAATTTTCATACACTTGCAGAAAAAAATTGGAACAGTATTAAAGAACGAAAAGGACAAAAGAAAAATAAAAAATTTGTAGATTTCTTACTCCGAAAAGGATATGAAACCAGTTTGATTTTTGAAAAACTTAAACAATTAGATAAATAGCCAATTAGAACAATTGTCTAATTGGGACATTGACACATTAATAAATTGGCTCATTAATTCCCTATCTTTGCAAAAAACAAAACTTATGTTAGAAAATAAAGATCAAAAAACAACTAGCATTGCCAGTTTAGGTGAATTCGGATTAATTGAGCATTTAACCAAGCATTTCAAAATTAATCAAAAAAGCACGCTTAAAGGTATTGGTGACGATGCCGCTGTTTTAAATTTTGCAGCTAAAAAAGTAGTAATTTCTACCGATTTATTAATAGAAGGTGTGCATTTTGATTTAAGCTACATGCCTTTAAAACATTTGGGTTACAAAGCTATTGTTTCCAATATTTCGGATATTTGTGCAATGAATGCGGTGCCAACTCAGATTACCGTTTCGGTGGCGGTTTCTAATCGTTTTCTGTTAGAAGCTATGGAAGAACTTTTTGCAGGAATTACATTAGCAGCCAACGCCTATAATGTAGATGTGATTGGCGGCGACACCACATCTTCTCAAAAAGGATTAATTATTAGCATTACAGCTATTGGCGAGGCAAATTTAGATGAAATTATTTACCGAAATGGCGCGCAACAAACTGATTTATTAGTTGTTTCTGGCGATTTAGGTGCTGCTTATATGGGTTTACAAGTTTTGGAAAGAGAAAAACAAGTATTTCAAGTCAACCCAAATAATCAACCTGTTTTAGACGATTATACTTATTTAATTGAACGTCAATTGAAGCCAGAAGCCAGAAATGACGTGAAAGAATTGTTAGAAAAATTAGAAGTACAACCTACCGCAATGATTGATATTTCAGATGGATTATCATCTGAAATTATGCATATTTGTAAGCAAAGTAAACTAGGTTGTAATGTGTACGAAGATAAAATTCCGGTTGACCCACAATTAATTAATGTGTGCGAAGAATTTAATGTAGACATTACCACAATTGCCTTAAATGGAGGAGAAGACTACGAATTGCTTTTTACTATTAAAATGGACGATTTCGAAAAATTAAAACATAATCCAAATTTTACCATTATTGGTCACATGGTAGCGGAAAGCGAAGGTATGCACTTGGTGACTCGTGCCAACACAAAAATTGAACTAAAAGCCAGAGGCTGGAATGCTATAAACGAAGAATAAAATTGGTTGAAAAATAATAATAGACTTAACAGGTTTTTGAAATCGGTTAGGTCTGTTAGTAAATTACAATAATTTCTGATCTCAAAAATTGAATTAAAAGCCAGAGGCTGGAATGCTATAAATGAGGAATAAAAATAATTTAAAATAACTTTTTCTTACAAAAATTGCTTTAAAAATTTAATAATCATTAAAATTATTAATGATATGTATAATAATAATAAATGTTTTTTTATGAAATAAACCCCAACTTCTGTATTTAATATTTACTATTTTTGATAATTAAACTTAAAAACTATGAAAAAAATTATTTTATTATTAACTTGTTTTGCATACATACAAATGAGTTATTCACAGGATTACGTTGATATTGTTAAATTTTCAACTAACAATTCTACATTAGGAAACATACCAGAATCTAATCAAACAAGCGCCGATAAAAACTTCGAAACTAGTGTTAACAATGTTAATTTTGAATTGTACTATCCTAAAAAACTATCAGAAAAATTGGTTTTATTAACTGGTTTAACTGCAGAAAATACAAGATTAAATTTGTCTAAAGGGGCAGATAGAAGTAGTTTAACAATGACCCGTTTAAATTTAGGGATTAAATATCAACACTCTGAAAAGTGGTCTGGAACATATGTGTTATTACCAAAAATCGCTTCAGATTTCAATGCGATTGGATCTAATGACTTTCAAATTGGTGCTATAGCTGTTTTAGATTATCAATATAGTGAAGCGTACAAAATTAAATTTGGTATGTACAGCTCAACAGAAAATCACGGCTCTACATTAACTCCTTTAATTGGATTGTGGCACCGTTCTAAAAACAACAAATTTTACATAAACGCAACACTTCCAATTCGTATGGATGCTAATTATTCATTAACTAAACACTTAAGTGTGGGATCTGATTTATTAACATCTATTAAATCGTACAATTTATCAGAATTAAAATCTAACTTTTATGTACAGGAAGAATCTATTCGATTTGCTTTGTACACAGCACTTGGTTTAATGGACAACTCATTAATTTTAAGAGGAAAAGTAGGATTGGACACTACAGACTATGGAATGTTTAATGCTAATGAAAAAGTTGGTGTGCAAGTATTAACATTTCCACTAAGTGGAGACAAAAGAACAAGAATGAATGCTGAATTTGATTCATCATTATATGTAGGATTTGATGCTATCTACCGTTTTGACTTAACAAAAAATAAATAATAAAAACTTATTTTTAAATATAAAACCTGATAGAATTTAAAATTTATCAGGTTTTGTTGTTTATAGTAGTTTCTGTTCTTCCGTTTCGTAAAAGGTATCGATATTTAAATTTTTTTGTTGCGAGGCCATCACGGCTAATTCGTCACAGCGTTCGTTTTGAGGGTGGTTGTTATGACCTTTAATCCACATGAATTTCACCTGATGTTGTCTATAAATTTTTAAAAAACGCATCCATAAATCGGGGTTTTTTTTGTCTTTAAAATATTTTTTCTCCCATCCAAATACCCAACCTTTTTCTACCGAATCCACCACATATTTAGAGTCTGAAACTACCAAAACATTGGTTTTAGGTGCTTTCAATTTTTCTAACCCTACAATTACTGCCAACAATTCCATTCTATTATTAGTAGTATGTCTAAATCCTTCAAAAAATTCTTTTTTATAAGACGTACCCACCATTTCCATCACTACGCCATAACCCCCTGGTCCAGGATTTCCTTTGGCAGCACCATCTGTATATATGTGAACTTGGTTGGACATTTTAGATTGTTAGATTAATTAGACTGTTAGATTTTTAGATTGATTAGATGTTGAAATTAAGAAAATATAGCGAATTGACTTTCTAAGAAGTCTAAAAATCTAACCTTCTAAAAATCTTTCAATTACTTTAGGAAAATGCTCCATTTCCAATTCGTGAATTTTTAGTGCGATTTCTTCTGCTGATGTACAATTTTCAATATTTACATGAGCTTGAAAAATAAATTCGCCTTCATCAAAATGTTCGTTTACATAATGAACCGTGATTCCTGTTTCCTTATCTTTATTTTCTAAAACTGCTTGATGTACGTGCATACCATACATCCCTTTTCCTCCATAATTAGGTAACAATGCAGGATGAATATTAATTACTTTATTCGGAAATTCGTTAATAATATGAACAGGAAACTTTAATAAAAAACCTGCTAATACAATTAAATCAGGTTGCAATTGCTTCAGCTGATTTAAAACGGTATCGTCTAAAAGTTCCATTTTATTAAAAATAAAAATTGGGACTTTAAATCTTTTAGCCCTTTCTATTACTTTAGCTTCAGAATTGTTCGATAAAATACCAACAACTGAAACGGAATTGGACAAGTTAAAATAAGTCAAAATATTTTCGACATTAGAACCATTTCCTGAAGCAAAAAGTACAATTTTTTTCATAAGAATATCATTTTTTGAAATTAGAACAATTTCAACCAGTCTTTATTTCATACAAAAGTATAAATTCATTTAAGTTTTGTAGCAAAAAAGAAAAAAATAAAAAATATTTTAAGCTAAAAGTGGGGGAAATTAGGGTATTTTAAGTTTTTTTTATATATTCGTAGTTATATTTACTAACAAAAATGTTGTTTTAAAATAAAGTTTTTTATTTTTGCCAACAAATAATTAAAAATTGAAAATTATGTCAGACATTGCATCAAGAGTAAAAGCGATTATCGTGGACAAATTAGGTGTTGACGAAAACGAAGTAGTAACAGAAGCAAGCTTCACTAACGATTTAGGTGCTGATTCATTAGACACTGTAGAGCTTATTATGGAATTCGAAAAAGAATTTGATATTCAAATTCCAGACGACCAAGCTGAAAACATTGCTACTGTAGGTCAAGCAATTTCTTACATCGAAGAAGCTAAGAAATAATAACCTTTCATCCGTATAATTTATTTTATACGGATGTTGTTATTTTTTGTTTCTGTTTTTAAAAATCTTTGTTTAGATTTGTAAAAACATTGATTGTATTACAATCATTCACATAAGACATTTATGTAATACCCAATGTTGATATTTAATTATGACACATTGGGTTTTTCTATATAACTAAAAAATAATTTATGCAATTAAAACGTGTAGTGGTAACAGGACTTGGAGCATTAACTCCAATTGGAAACAACATTCAAGAATATTGGAATGCCTTAATTAGCGGTAAAAGCGGTGCGGCTCCAATTACATATTATGATACCGAAAAACATAAAACCAAATTTGCTTGCGAAGTAAAAAACTTCAATGTCGAAGAATTTATCGATAGAAAAGAAGCTAGACGTATGGATAAATTTGCACAATATGC
>JBIPOM010000217.1:0-3140 GCA_044379175.1 Flavobacterium sp.
ACCTACAGTAGTAGAAACTTGATTAGTTGCTATTGGTGCATTATAATCAAAATAAATGTTTGCCATACTAGAAATAACATTTCCTATAGCAATTGAAGCAATTGGTTTTACCTTAAAAGTAATATAACCATGACTTAAAGGTTCGTTATTCGTCCCTGGCAGATTAATTCCTTCAAAAAGAAACTCATTATGGTTATTATTGTTTTTAACTCTGCAGTTGTGACTCGCTGATAAAAATTGAAATGTACTCCAATTTAAATTAGGATCTAAATCATTTAAAACTTTAATATTTATAGCATTTGAAGTTCCAATGTTTTGAAAACGAATAGTATAATGTAAGTAATCCTGTTGTGCCTGAACAAGAGTGATAGCATTGCCTTCATGAACTACTATGTCATTAGGATCTTGAGAATTTACAACAATTTGATTTACAGTACTTGTATTGTTCATTGGTGTTGCATCTGCTGTTATAGGTGAAACAGAGCTAGTAATAACAGATAAATCCCCACTATCCAATGTAGGCGGTACTGCTGCTTGTAACTTAACATTAGTGATTAGTCTGCTTTCAAAGGGAGCTAAATTTGTAAAACTATAGCTTAATAAACCTGATGTAATTGAATTTGGCGATGGAACACTTGAAATAAAAGACAGTTTTGCCCCATTATATTGAAA
Source organism: Flavobacterium sp. (assembly GCA_044379175.1). Taxonomy (GTDB): domain Bacteria; phylum Bacteroidota; class Bacteroidia; order Flavobacteriales; family Flavobacteriaceae; genus Flavobacterium. The sequence goes on from JBIPOM010000217.1 coordinate 673, forward strand.
TGTAACTTGACCAGAAAGTTGCGTACTACCATTATTTTTAAACCATAAATCATAGTATGTAAAAAATCCTGGAATAACATTTGTTTTTGGAATTGCAACAACCTCTAGATCATTCACATTAGATGTAGCTGAAATACAAAAATCAGCGGCTGTTGTAGTTCCAGGAGTTGAAAAATTGAAAACTTGATTCGAAGGAGTTATTGAAAAATAACTTGGTAAATTATCTATGGATACCATATTTGTTCCAACATCTCCAATCAAATAATATTGGTTGGCATTAAAATAACTAGTAGTACTAGAATAAGTAACCGAACCATTTACATTTTTAAATTTTATATTACTAAGATAAGCATCATTAGTATCGCAACCGTTAGAGTTAGAATCAAACTTTACTTTACCTAAAATTCTATTTTTAAATACTACTAAATATGCATAGTTAATATAACAATCAGTAGGACTGGACGGATTGCAAATTTTATAAGGCACTGCATAAGTTCCTTCAAGAACATTCGCCCCAATACTAATAGTACCGTTGGTATTTAAAGTAAAACCAGCAGGATTATTTAATGCCGTTAAAATAACACTTGATGGATTTGTAATTAAACTTCCATTCAAAGTATCATTTAAAAGAACACTTGCAGTAATTGAATTAGGATAATTGGAGTCAAAATTATCAAAGTTTGCAACCAAACTTGAAATCCCAGTTACTACTACAGTTGCTGTGGCAAATGAACTAGGCCCAGGATTGAAGGCACTAGAGACCATATAATTCAACAAATAAGTTCCTGGTGCGGTACCAATGGCAACGTTAATGGTACCATCTGGATTAAGCGTAAAACCAGAGGGAAAAGACATTGGAGAAGCAATTAAATTAGAACCGCTACTACTGCATTGGGTAAAATCATTAGTAAGCACACTTGGTGTAGTACCACCAAAAATATTATTAATTGGTGTTGATGTAAAATCATCATTTTGTGCAATTATACTTGGTAAAATTTGTAAATTTACATATCCTGTTTTACAATTATTGGGATTAGCAATTTCACATAATGTATAAGTAATTTGACAAATATTTTGACAACCATCCCATATATTGAAATCCCCATTAGGTTGAATTTGAGCATTACACCAATTTGAATTAATAGTTAATACAACATTCGCAGGGACCAATACATTTCCTGGTTGCGTATAATAAGGTACCAAAACAACAGGTACGCCATTTAAAGTTGAATTTTGACCGGATCCATTTACTATATTTCCGCTATAAAAACCACCCCAAACAGTCATATTTTGATCATAGGTTTGAAGTTTGGTATTTAATGTAACAATACCGGTATCACAAACATTAGGATTGGCAATATCACAAATTTGATAAATTAAGGTATATGTGCCTTGTGGCGTACCCGCTGCAACAATAATATTTGACCCAGAAATACTTACACCAGTAGAAGTAGAAGACACCAATGATATTGTAACATTTGTAGTTGTTGCCTGAGAGCCATTACGTGTGTCATTTAATAAAAAATTTCCTGCAGTAATTTGGTTAGTGCCATATAGTACGTCAAAAGTTTCATCATTTGCTACAACCTGAGCAAAAGAAACATTATAAACGCAAAACAATAAACATATAAATAATGATGTAAAAGATATTTTTTTCATTTTGTTTTATTTTGTTTTTAATTACGATAGTATATTATTTACAAACATACATAATAACTTGTAAGAAATTACATAAATTTCTAATAACGACAATATCTGTCGTTAAAACTACTAAAATTTCAAGAATTAGAAATAAAAAAATGTTAATACCACTAAAATACTTAAATGATTTATGTTATTAATGTTTTTGAGCACTCCTAAAATATACAATTTATATTTAGCCAAAAGTAATAAATACAAAAAATGGACAATATTTAAAATATTGTCCACCTAATTAATTTAAAAAAAATTATTGAAGAATAATCTTCTTAACTCCTAATATTTCTCCTTGTATAGTTTCAATTTGTACAAAATACAAACCAGAACTTCCCCAATTCTTTGTTATAATTTCTTCAGTTGAATTTTTAACAGATATTTGGTCTATTACTTGTCCTAACGTATTCACTATTTTTAATTTCAATTCTTGAAAATCCAAATAACTATCACCTACAGAAAAATATAATATTCCTTTTGTAGGATTAGGATAAAGTTTAAATGTATTTAAAACAGTGTCTTGAATACCAAGATTAACGTTAATTACAGAAAAATTCATTGGTAACGAATCACCTATTTCTAACGGGTTTCCTAATTGATTGTTAGCAGCATCAACATATGAAGTTACTTGTGTTTGTGTTAAGTTTGGCAATGTAGTTTTAGTTTGAAGTGTTACTTTAAATAGCAACCCTTGTCCATTTATTGGCGCATTAGCATATCGGGTTAAACCAACACTAACTCCGTTTGAAGAATTGTAATTAATTGCTAAACAATCC
>JBIPOM010000218.1:0-3136 GCA_044379175.1 Flavobacterium sp.
TATTATAAAATTGTATATATCTTTGAAGAATGAAGTTAAATACTAAGAAAATAGTCGCTTTTATTACAGGGATAATTTTATTTACAATTTGTTTGCAAGTCTATTGGAATTATAAGAATTATCAATCCAACGAAGTTAGACTTAAAAATGAGATTCAAATTGCTTTCGATAAATCTTTAGAGCTGTATTTTGATGAAGCTTCAAAAGATAAATTCATAACAGTCTTTAGTTCGGATTCTACAATTCAAATTGAAGATTTTATGAATAAAATTAAAACCGACTCAATATTTGGTGAAAAACTTAAAAGAGAAAAGAAAACGCCTAAAGCCAATAACCATTTTACTCATTTATCATTTAATTATAATGACATAAAGGATAAGAATACTAGAAAAGCCTCTGTTGTTTCTCCAAAAATAGACACCATTGTTTTGTCAAAAAAAACAAGTCCAAAATACAATTTAGATTCATTTAGAATAAATACTCCAAGCATAAAATTAAGTGCAATAAAAATTGAACGTGATTCTTCAAAAAACTATAGTTTTACTAAAAATGCTAAAGCTATAAAACAATCTGATTCTGCTTTTGTTTCTGATAAATTTATTATAGCTAAAAAAGACAAAAAGGATAATATTATTGTTTTGAAAGGGAAAAAAGCTATGGATTCCATTCAAAAAAATAAAAAGTATCGTAATAAAATTAGTATGACATTTGTTAATGATACCATTAAATATAAAACTTTAGACTCTATTTTTCAATCCGATTTAAAAAGAAAAAGTATTGTTTTATCTTATGAATTTAGTCATTTTAAAAACGACGCTCTTTTTTTCACTTACCTAAAAAGTAAAAATAAATTACCATTTCAAATCAAACCGAATTCCACTTATTTCAAACCTAAAGAGACAGTTTATCTTAATTATAATTACTCAAAAAGTATTATTATTAATCGTATGGGTGTAGAATTGATTTTGTCTTTATTGTTTTCTTTAGCGGTAGTAAGTTGTTTGTTTTTTCTTCTTGTAATCATTAAAAAGCAAAAAAAGATTGACGAAATAAAAAACGATTTTATCAATAATATCACACACGAATTTAAAACGCCAATTACAACTATTGGTTCTGCCTTAGAAGGAATGAGTAATTTTAATCCAGATAATGACCTAGTTAAAAATAAAAAATATATTGATATATCATTTATACAGTTACAAAAACTAGAAAAAATGGTTGAAAAAATATTGGAAACGGCGATATTAAATGTCAAAGAAATTCAATTGAACAAGGAACAAATAAATATGGTTTCTTTTATTAAGTCAATTACTGAAAAACATTTAATGACTTCTAATAAATCAATTTCATTTCATTTTCAAGATAATGTTATGTTTTACAATGCAGATCCATTTTATTTGGAAAATGCCATATCAAATTTAATAGATAATGCCATAAAATATGGTGGGGATATTATAGATGTTAGTTGTTTTAATTCAGAAAAATTATTGATTATTGAAATTAAAGATAATGGTAATTCCATAACAAAGGCAAATGAAAATCAAATTTTTGAAAAATTTTATAGAATTCCAAAAGGAAATTTACACGATGTTAAAGGTTACGGCATTGGATTATATTATACAAAAACAATCCTCGAAATGCATAAAGGCAAAATTGATTTAATTCGAACAAATGAGACTAATTTTAGGATAGCGTTACCAAATGAATAAAAAAGTCAAAATATTGCTTGCCGAAGATGAAGTATCTTTAGGTATTATAATTAAAGAAAGCTTAGAAAGTAGAAATTTTGAGGTAGTTTTATGTGAAGATGGTGAACTTGCACTGAAGCATTTTAAAAAATCAAACTTTGATGCGCTTGTTTTAGATGTAATGATGCCCAAGAGAGATGGTTTTACTTTAGCACAAGAAATTAGACAAACAAATAAAAACGTTCCTATATTATTTTTAACTGCTAAATCGCAAACAGAAGATGTAGTTAAAGGTTTTAAAATTGGCTGCAATGATTATATAAAAAAACCGTTTAGCATCGAAGAGCTAATTGTACGAATAATTGCGCTAACCAATAAAATTCAGAATACTAATTCTACAAAATTTCTTATCGGACTTTATACATTTGAAACAGAATCCCAGCAATTAATATTTAACGATAAAATATATAAACTTACAAATCGAGAATCTGTATTATTAGAGTTTTTTGTAAATAATAAAGGGCAAGTACTTGAAAGAGCTTTAATACTTAACGCTGTTTGGGGAAATGATGATTTTTTTAGTGGTAGAAGTATGGATGTATTTATAACTAAATTGAGAAAAAAATTAAGCCTCGATACTACAATTGAAATTATTAATTGTAGAGGACGAGGCTATAAATTGATATTTTAATATTTTATCTAGAAAATCTCATTTGCATACCACCTCTTGATCCAGGTCCGCCGCCCATTTCACTCATTTCTTTCATTTTTTTAATCATAATATCGTCATATTCTTTTTGAGTGACTTTATCACCACCAGTTGGCGCTTTAATTTCGATTTTTTCTTTTACATTCAGTACTAATTTCGAACACATAATTACGGTTTTGCCATCGTTAACTTCCATAATTAAACCTGGTAAGCCCCAATATTCATCTGGACCTTGGTTTACAGGAATTTCTGGACAGTACCAAGCGGTAACAGTAACTTCTTTTGGCATATCTATTTCGGCAAAAAAGTTGGTTTTCTTTTCTTCTTTTTTCTCTTCTGTGGCTTTTTCGTCAACTTTTCCTTCCTCTGTTTCTTTTTTTGGCTCTTCTTTTTTTCTTCTAAAATTTCTAAAATCCGTTTTACTAGCTTCTTTTACAGCTGTAGCTTTAAAACAAGTATAATCACCTATTTTTTTAGATTCGTCACTTAGTACCCATTTTAAATTTGGTAACGAGTCTTTAATTAAAAATTCTTTTCCAAATACTTCTTTATCAACGGTGTATTGTTTCTCTTTAACGTTTTTAAAATACGTTCCGCCACCGCCCATAAAAGATGCCATCATTCTACCGCCACCGCCTTGTCCAGGCGCATCAAGTTTTTCTTCTTCTTTATATATTGACGCAGATTTATCGAAATTTAGAACGAATGTTTTTTCAAACATTTTTTTCATTCTTTCCAT
>JBIPOM010000067.1:0-11759 GCA_044379175.1 Flavobacterium sp.
ATGTTCTTTTTTCCAATGTTACGAAATTGTTAAGTTTTTGTTTGGTTAATGTAAAAATATGTTGTAGGTTTACTTCATTAATAATCATAACACCTATAATTATGAAAAATTTAGCCCTTATTTTTGGTTTAATTTTGTTTACTTCTTTCGGTTTTGCTCAAAAAACTGAGGCAGTTGGAGAACAAATTTCTGAAAACACAGTAAAAGTAACGTATTATCATTCTAACGGTAAAATAATGCACCAAGGAAATTATATTGATGGAAAAGCAGCTGGTTTATGGAAATCTTTTGATGAAACAGGAAATTTAATTTCGGAAGGATCTTTCGAACAAGGTAAAAAAACAGGTCTTTGGAATTTTTATACTACAAAAGCATTAAACGCAGTAGTTTACTCAGATAACACAATTGCCGATGTGAAAAAGTTTAGCACCAATGCTTTAGCAGGAAACTAAAACGCAATTAAAAATAAAAAAACCACGTAAGTTATTACGTGGTTTTTTTATGCCTTATACTTTCAGAATCTCATCTGAAGTTAATAATTTTTGTAATCGCAACTTTAAAATAATTTGCGCTACAGCTATTACATCTTTTTCGCAATAGGTTGCAATTCGGTCAATGTCGTTATCCTTGTAGAACACCTTTGCTACTTCACTACCGTCAATATCATCTTTTGGCGAAGGAACGCCCAACACTTTCGTTAATAATTTTAAAGATGTAAAGTGTTTATAATCGCCAAATTTCCATAGTTCTAACGTGTCTAAATGCGGAACTTCCCAAGGTTTTTTACCCATTAAATTTAATTTAGCTGGAATTTTAATCCCATGAATTAACATACGTCGGGCGATATATGGAAAATCAAATTCTTTTACATTATGTCCGCACATCACGTGTTGTGGCAAATTAAAATGATTATTTATCAAATTAGAAAAATCCAATAACAAACGTTCTTCATCTCCTTGAAACGTGGTGACTCTAAACTGTCGTTCGCCACTTTTTTGGGTAAAATAACCTACGGAAATGCAAATTATTTTACCAAATTCAGCCCAAATGCCAGCTCTTTCGTAAAATTCTTCTGGTGAAACCTCCTCTTTTCTTTGGTATTGCGTTTTGTGAGCAAAAAGTTCTTGAAAATCCGTATCTAATTCTGAAAAATGTTCCATCTCTGGAACTGTTTCAATATCTAAAAATAAAATATTGTCTAATTGAATGTTGTCTAGCATATCTATTTCTTTTGATTACACATTTTTAAAGCTTCTTCTACATATACATATAAATCATTACTATGTGGATCGTTTTGTAATTGTTTGCCTGTTGCATGACCCAATCGTACAATAATTAGTTCTTCTTCTGGTATTACAATAACAAACTGACCCAAATGTCCCCACATGTAAAAAACTTTTTTCCCATTTATTTGGTGCAACCACCAACCATATCCATATTCTGGACTGTCCGAAAAACGCGGTTGCAATGATTTTTCCACAAACGTACGCTCAAGAATTTGCTTGCCGTTCCAAACACCATTTTGTTTGTAAAGTTTTCCAAATCGGGCAAAATCTCGGGCATTACTAGCAATACAACAATAGGCCTTTTCAATGCCGAAATCGGCAGCATCTAATTGCCAAAGGGCATCATTTTCAGCACCCATAGGTTTCCAAAAATGCTCCGAAACATAATTAGAAAGATACGTTCCTGTGGCCTTTTCAATACACATAGCTAATAATTGTGTGGCACCACTTAAATAATTAAATTTTTGCCCTGGCTTGTCTATGATACTCAAACCTAAAATTACTTCTTTTAATTGGTCGTCAAAATACGCTCGGGTTACAATAGAAAACGGACTGTAGTATTTTTCGTCCCAACTTAGACCAGATGCCATAGATGATAAATCACCTACGGTGACTTCTCTTGCAAATTTGCCTTTTAATTTCGGAAAAAAATCGGTAACTTTTTGATCTAAACTTTTAATTTTTCCTTGCATTATGGCTTTACCTAAAGCGGCTGAAACAATACTTTTTGCCATAGAAAAAGAATTACTTTTAGAGGTGTTTGTGTACCCATCAAAATAACTCTCATGCCAAATACTATCATTTTTTATGATTAAAAACGCTACGGTCTGGAAATTTTTGTGAATCGAATTTAATTTTTCAGTTGCAGGAACACTATTATATGCTTTAGAAACCGCCCAAGGTTGTGCCGTTCCTTTTTGAATGGTGCGATTTGGAAATTCTTTATAATCTTCTAAAAAAGCGGTCGTGTATCCTTTAAAATAAACGGTTTTTACGGCACGAAGCAAATAATCTACATCAAATATATAGAGGAGTAGAATGAAGCCAACACTGCTAATAAAAAACCATTTAAAGAAGGCAAGTAACCGTTTCATAGGGCAAAAGATTTGATAAGCAATATAATAAAAATTATAATGTTATTGTTTCTTTCTAATGAAAAATTAATACTTGATGATGAAAAGTATTTTTTTAAAGAAAACCCTCTCAGAGTTTGAAACGCTGAGAGGGTTAATTGTTTTTCGAAAACTTGCAGGATGATACACTAATTTGTAATAACAGTATACCCTTTAGCTATATCGTTAACTTTTACCAAATAGGTACCTTGTGCTAGTTTTTCAATGTTTATGATGCCTTCTAAAGCATTATTATTTATTTCCAAAATAATTAACACTCTAACAAAATTCAAAAAAATTACTTTTAGACTAATCTATATTGTTTTTAATGTAATCTAAATCATATGCTGGTAAGGCTCGATTAAATAACATAAAATTATCTATATTACCATAAAAATTACCTCCTAAATATACACCTGTTCCTGCTGCAGGTGTATTAATTACGGTAGAAAAATTAAAACCTACATAAGTTTGAGAAATATCTTGCTGACCATTAATAAATATTTTTAAAGTGTCTGATCCCCCATCATAGACAATAGATACAAAATACCACTGATCTTTGTTAAACATAGTATTTGTTGTAATAGTTGGCTTATTTATCTGATGAATAATGATGTTTTTATTTGAATTTAATTTAATTCCTCCTTCTGCCCATGAACCTCCTTTAAAGAAAATGTTGTTATTACTCGGTACATTATCATAACTATGATTTAACCAAAAACAAAAAGTGAAACTATTGTTTGTCATCTGTTGCTCAAAAGCACCTATTGAATTTGGAAAAGAAACCCTTCCATTATTAGCTGAACTAAAATTTAAACTTTTCAAAGGATTATTATTTCTATTAGAAGTATAAGATACAGAAGCATTTAATGTAGCATTAAAATTATTACCGCTTAAATCTTGTCCAGAATTATCAAATTTGTGAATATAAACTGCGTTTGATGAAATATCTGGTGTCAAAAAAATTATTTCATTACCATAAACAGTTCCTAAACTATTTGTTGCATAAGACCTTACATAATATGTAGTTCCTTTAATAAGATTAATTAATGTACTTGTAAAAGTTGAATTACCAGAGCCATCAATTGTTTTTGTATTTAAATTTATTGTAGGGTTTGGTTGCGTGTTCCAAACTATACCTTTTGCAATAATATTTGAACCACCATCAGACACAATAATACCACCTGAATTTGCAGAATTCTCGCTTAGATTAGAAATTATATTTGTTGTAATATTTGGCAGTGTTGCTGGAATTTGCGCTTCGTCGGTGGAAGAACAACTCGTGATTAAAATCGTTGATATTAATATACAAGTTTTTAAAATAATTGTTTTCATGATTTTTTTATTTAGTTAATACCCACCACTTAAAGGCAAGTTCTCTGTTTTTTTTAAGTTATACTTGAATAATTAAATTTGTAGCGTATGCAAATAGTAGCATTTCAATAGTTGGAAAATTAATCTAAAATCTTCCATGTCATATTTTCACCATCATATATAACTTCAATAGTATATGTAAAATTGCCATTTGGTTCATTTGTTTCCAAAACACCAGAATATTCATTACCTGCTTTTTTTGTCAGAACTAAACTTTTAATTTTAATTGAATTAGATTTAAATTGTTCATTTTCTTTCATGCTGGTAATAACTTGGTTTGATAATTCTTCAGTAGACATACTACAAGATGTTATAACTGTTAATGTAAAGAATACTGCTCCTAAAATTGTTAATAGTTTTTTCATTTAATTGATTTAATAATTTTGTTTTTAATAATTGTTTCAGAATATTATATTATCAAGCGTTTCTTTTGGAAAAACATCCAAAACAAGTTTGGCAATATAAGGGCAATGTTGCGTTTGAGGGCAATTTTCCCAATGTGCCAGTGAGTAGTAACCAACAGTTCTTAGATTTTCAATATTATGGTTTTTTAAATAATTGACTCTATTAATTACATCCACAATTGTAGTAGTGTTTATTTTAACTTCCGTTTGATTTGCAACTGTAAAGCCATATTTAATTTTCAATTCATCATTAGAATATGAAAATTCAAAAAAAGTTTCTTCACCAAGTGTTTTACATTGTTCCATAAAAAATTATATTTTTCACAAAAATACCACACCACCTCAAAAAAACCTCTAAAAAATTTCTTTATTTGATGAATTTATTCTAATTTTGAACTATTAATTCTCATAATTATGATACAACAACCAGAAATTAAGATCAAACAGATACGTGAATTGAAGAATTTCACACAAGAATATGTGGCGCAACAATTGGGCTTATCTACCCGTGCGTATAGTAAAATTGAAACTGGAGAAACGCAATTAACCATCAATAGGTTAAATGAAATTAGTGCTATTCTAGAAGTTCAACCAATGGAAGTTTTAGGGTTTGATGATAAAAAAGTTTTTAATTTTTACAATTCTAATGACATTAATAATGTTAAGAATATGAATATGCCCGAAAAACTAATTCAACAATACGAAGAAACCATACAGGCGTTAAAGGAACAGATTGCTGTAATGAAATTGTTAATGGGTAAATAATATGAGATTCTTTCAGAATGACAAACTATGTGTAAAATACTGAATACTAAAAACTGAACACTGTACACTTTAAAGTCTTTGAGATTCTGAAACAAGTTCAGAATGACAAATCACCAGCTAACCACTTACAGCTTATAGCTAAAAGCTAATTACTAAAAACTGACAGCTAAATTACTCCACAAACAATACCAATCCTTTTAAATAATGCCCTTCTGGGTGATAAATATTGGTTGGATGGTCTGGGCCTTGTTCCAGTTTATGCAATACTCTGATATTTCTTCCGGTTTCTATGGCTGCTGCGGCAACGGTGTTGTAGAATAAAACATCGTCAATGACTTGAGAACAAGAGAAAGTAAATAAAATTCCGTTAGGTGCTAAGGCTTTTAAACCTGCTATATTTAAACGTTTGTAGGCTTGTGTTGCGGTGTGTTTACTTTTTATGCTTTTTGCAAATGCAGGAGGGTCTAACACAATAACATCATAGTGTTGCGTGTGCTCTTTCATGAAATTGAATACGTCGTCAGCTACGGCTGTATGGTTGGCTTTTGGGAAATTTAATTCCATATTACTAGCCGCTAAATCCACTGCTTTTTGAGAAATATCTACCGAAGTTACTAATTCCGCTCCAGCGTTCATCGCATAAATAGAAAAACCGCCTGTGTAACAAAACGTATTGAGTACTTTTTTACCTTTTGAGAATTCGCCTAATAATTTTCGGTTGTCGCGTTGGTCTAAAAAGAAGCCTGTTTTTTGGCCTTCAACCCAATTTACAGAAAACAAAATGCTGTTTTCTTTGGCTACGGTTTCGGCTTTACTTCCGAACAAAAAATAATCGGTTCCTTTGTTGGGTAATGTACCTGCACTTTTACAATAAATGGTTTCGCAATACTCCGAAAAATTGGATTTTATCGCTTCAGCAATTTGCTCCATTTGAAGAAAAATTCCAGTAGAATGCGCTTGAATGACCCAATTTTTATCGTAATAATCAATAATTAACCCTGAAATTCCATCACCTTCGCCATGAATGACACGGAACGCATTGGTAACTTCAAAATCCAATAATTGGGTTCGTAAATACCAAGCGGATTGTAATTTGTCTGCCCAAAAAGATTCAGAGAAAGTTTCATCGCCAAACGTTAAAATACGAACCACAATACTTCCTTTATCACTGAAATATCCTGTTCCTAAATGTTGGTTTTTTGAATCCACTACATCTACCATTTCGCCGTCGTGAATTTCACGACTTACGCCATACACCGCACCACTGAAAATCCATGGGTGACGACGTTGAATAGATTTTTCTTTACCTGATTTTAGAATTACTTTTGCTCTCATATTACTTTGAAAAGACCTAACAGGTTTTGAAACCTGTTAGGTCTGTATAAAATTTTTATAATTTACAAGGATTTAAAAATTAGTTACGCAACAACCAATTGGCACATTGACTAATTAACTAATTGCCTAATTAATAGTCATTTCCTGAATATCTCCTTCAATGATTAAATCGGCTTCTGTCGCTTTAATGATGTCTTCTACAGATACACCTGGTGCGCGTTCTAACAATTTAAACCCATTTGAGGTAACTTCTAAAACCGCTAATTCGGTAACGACTTTTTTCACACAACCTACACCGGTTAAAGGCAGTGAACATTTCTTTAATATTTTTGATTCGCCTGCTTTATTTACGTGCATCATGGCTACGATAATATTTTCTGCAGAAGCTACTAAATCCATAGCGCCACCCATTCCTTTAACCATTTTCCCTGGAATTTTCCAGTTGGCAATATCGCCGTTTTCAGAAACTTCCATCGCACCTAAAATCGTTAAATCTACTTTTTGGGCACGAATCATTCCGAAACTAAAAGCGGAATCAAAGAAACTTGCTCCTGGCAAAGTAGTAATCGTTTGCTTTCCTGCGTTGATGATATCGGCATCTTCTTCTCCTTCAAAAGGAAAAGGACCCATGCCTAAAACACCATTTTCTGATTGAAATTCCACCGAAATATCCGTACGAACATAATTCGCTACTAAAGTCGGTATTCCAATTCCTAAATTTACGTAATACCCGTCTTTTACTTCTTGGGCGATTCTTTTTGCGATTTGATTTTTATCTAATGCCATATATTATTTGATGATTTGAAAATTTGATGATTTGAAAATTAGCGCTTCTTTGAAGAAGATATAATCTTGGAAATTATCAAATTTATCGATTGTAACTTTTTAAATAATTCTTCATTGGGACTTGGATAAAATTCTGATTTTTGGCAGAGTTCTAACCAAAATTGTAATTCATCTGTTTCCTTTGCTGAAATTTTAAACTTGTGGATAAAATCAGCTTTGCTTTCGGCGTTTTGGGCTTCTCTTATATTAGCGCCAATTGAAGTTCCGCTTCTGAAAATTTGAGAGGCCATTTCAAAACGATTTGTTTTTCTAATTTCCTCCGAAAAACTTATTATTTCAAGAGCAAACTCGAAAGTTAATTTTACAATTAAATTATCTTTATCGTTTCTCATCTTCAAATTTTCAAATTAAAAAATCTTCAAATTATTTTTGTCTCACCGTTCTTTGCTCAATTCTTTTTTCAAATTTTTCCCCTTGAAAAATACGATTTACCATAATTCCTGGGATATGAATTTCGTTTGGATTCAATGTTCCTGCTGGTACTAATTCTTCCACCTCAGCAATCGTAATTTTTGCTGCTCCTGCCATACAAGCATTGAAATTTCGAGCCGTTCCTTTGAAAATTAAATTCCCAGCTTCGTCACCTTTCCAAGCTTTTACGATGGAAAAATCGGCTTTGTAGGCCAATTCCATTACGTGCATTTTTCCGTTGAATTCGCGTGTTTCTTTCCCTTCTGCTACTTCCGTTCCGAAACCAGCAGGTGTAAAAAACGCAGGAATTCCGGCTTGTGCAGCACGGCATTTTTCAGCTAACGTGCCTTGCGGTGTAAGTTCTACATCTAATTCACCCGAAAGCATTTGACGTTCAAATTCAGCATTTTCTCCAACATAAGAAGAAATCATTTTCTTAATTTGACGTTTTTGCAATAATAATCCCAATCCGAAATCGTCTACACCGGCATTGTTTGAAATGCAAGTTAAATTGGTGGTGTTTTTTTCTACTAATTCAGCAATGCTGTTTTCTGGAATACCACAAAGTCCAAAACCTCCTAGCATTATCGTTTGTCCATCTTGAATTCCTTCAAGTGCTTCTTGTACGTTGTTTACTTTTCTTGAAATCATAATATATATTATAGTCCTAAATCTTCTGTGTCGGGTTGAGTGTCAATCGGTGCTGCGGTAGAATCTGTAGCTGTAGAGTCGTTTTCAGCTCTTCTTGACTCGGTGGCACAATCTACATCAATAGACATATTTGCAGGTCTTTTAAATGGTTGTTGTGAAACATTTAGCGTTGGATCTGCCAAACATTTTCGCATAAAAATTCCGTAAATAGGTAAAGCAGTTGTAGCGCCTTGCCCCATATTTGTACTTTCAAAATGTGCCGAACGATCTTCATTGCCCACCCAAACTCCAGCAGCTAAATTAGGAACCATACCAATAAACCAACCATCAGAATTGTTTTGAGAAGTACCTGTTTTTCCTGCAACAGGTCCTTTAATATTATAAGGCACACCTGTTAAAAAATTGGATGGTGCCGAAGCTGCCCAACGCAAACGAGAACCCGTGCCTGATTCGGTAACGCCTTCCATTAATTTAATAACTGAATACGCCACATCTTTATTTACCACATCGTGAGATTCTTCCACGCCCTGATAAATTACCACGCCATTTTTATCTTCAATTTTAGTGATTAATTGTGGCTTAATATACACCCCTTCATTGGCAAAAGTGCTGAAAGCGGCTACCATTTCTTGTACCGTAATTTCTACTGCACCCAATGCAATTGCAGGGCGATTTGGGATATTGGAAGTTACTCCTAAATTTTTTGCCATTTCCACAACGGCTGGCGCACCCACTTCATGAATTAATCGTGCCGAGACCGTGTTTATAGAATTTGCCAACGCTTTTTTCATAGAAACCAATCCGCGATATTTTCCATCTGAATTGTTTGGTGTCCAATCTTTATCGTTATTATCTCCTTTTAAAATGGTAAATGGCGAATCCATTATCATCGTACAAGGTGATTTTCCTAGTCTATCAATAGATGTAGCATATACAAAGGGTTTAAATGTAGAACCTACTTGACGTGCCCCTTGACCTACATGGTCGTATTGAAAATATTTGTAATTAATTCCACCTACCCATGCTTTCACGTAACCCGTTTGTGGCTCCATAGCCATCATTCCGGTTTGCAAGAAATGTTTGTAATAAAGGATAGAATCTTTCGGCTTCATGATGGTATCTCTTTCGCCTTTCCAAGTGAAAATTTTCATTTTCGCAGGGACTTCAAAAGATTGTTTAATTTCAGCATCGGATTTTCCATTGATGCTCATAATACGCCATCTCTCCGAATTTTTCATGGCTTGATTCATGATTTTCTGAGTTTCCGCAGGCGTAATGTCTAAAAATGGCGCCGTTGGATTGTCTTTTTGTCTACGATTGAATTCGGGTTGTAAATTCGATAAATGCTCTTCAACGGCTTCCTCGGCATATTGTTGCATGCGCGAATCTACAGTAGTATAAATTTTTAAACCAGCCGTATATAAATCAATTTCTTCGCCTTTTTCGTCTTCGATGGCTTTGATAATTGGTTTTAAACTTTCACGTAAATATTCTCTAAAATAAGTAGCGGTTCCTTCGGCGTGACTTTCTGGTTTAAAATTTATTTTTACAGGAATTCGCTTTAATTCTGCTGCTTTTGATTCCGATAAATACTTGTTTTTTACCATTTGTTTTAAAACGGTATTTCTTCTATCAAAAACTAATTGTTTTCTTTTTTCTTTAGTTGGATTAAATAATGCGGGGTTTTTTAACATTCCAACAAATAAAGCGCTTTCAGCTAAAGTTAAATCTTTAGGTTCTTTATTCATATAAATTTTTGAAGCGGAACGAATGCCGACTGCACTATTTACAAAATCTACTTTATTTAAATATAAGGCTATAATTTCTGGTTTGGTATATTGACGTTCTAATTTTGTAGCAATAATCCATTCTTTACATTTTTGAATGATACGAAATGGTAAAAATTTAGAGCCTTCACCATGAAATAAATTTTTTGCTAATTGTTGGGTAATGGTACTTGCACCACCACTTCTTCCTAAACTTGAAATCGCTCTTAATGTGCCTCTAGCGTCTACACCAGAATGTTCGTAAAAACGTTCGTCTTCTGTAGCTACTAATGCATCTACTAAATGCTTAGGCAAGTCTTGATATTTAACGGGTGTTCTGTTTTCTTTATAAAATTTTCCTAACGTTACGCCGTCTGAAGAAATAATTTCTGTAGCGATATTGGTATCTGGATTTTCTAAATCGTCAAACGAAGGCATTTTTCCGAAAAAGCCCCACGATGCCAAAAGAAAAAATAATAATACGCCACCAAATGTGTAGCCGAATAATTTCCAAAATTTTCTAACGTAATCTGAATAACTGACTTGGGTGTTGTTAGTTGCCATTTTTTTCTTTATTTTCTTTTTTCAATTCTAAATCCTAAATCTGTAATGCCGGTTAAGTCTTTTACACCTTGAACTTTTCCTGTTTGTCTTACAGCGTGTTCTACTTCTAACGTGTATTTTCCGGGTTTTTCAAAACTATAATTTTCTTTATACCATAGTTTGCTTTCTTTTATATCTGAAAAACCAGTTCCTAATAAAGTCCCATCTGGATTTGCCATTTGGTATTCTAAAGTATCTACTACCACTTTACCATTTGGCTGGTTTAACGATACAATTAAAAACAAATTATTATACGGATATTCGTTATTGTTTCTAACGTTTAAAAATAAATTATATACACTTGTGGTGTCTTTTTGTTCAAAAGTAAAAGTAGCTTTTTTATTTTTTTTCCAAGTACCATCAAATGCATAATATTCATCAAAAACTTGTTTTTTGTCGCAAGAAATTACCACAAAAAGCAAGAAAAAACTTAGTATTTTAAAAAAATTATTGTTCATTTTTCTTAAACGGTTTCTTTTTTCTTTTATTATTATTGTTCGATTTTCTTTTAGGTTGATCAAATCGTGTTAAACTATCTTGTCCAACTACATTCTCAAATTTTTTCTCCACATTTATAGTTGAAACTTCTTCTATAAAGTCTTCTAATTGCGCAATTTTTTTACCTTGTTTGTTAATCGCTACAATTTCTTTCGCTTTTTCAGCCGTTAGCGTATGCCAATGAGCTGGTGCGTTTGCGTACGAAAACCACATTAAATTTTTGAAAATATCAATTTTTTGGCAATACGCATCACCTTTATCGGTAAGCAATTTGGTATCCATGTCTGGCAAGCCTTTTAGTGCGTCTAAATACGTGTCTAATTCGTAATTTAAACAACATTTTAGTTTTCCACATTGTCCTGCTAATTTTTGTGGATTTAAGGATAATTGTTGGTATCGAGCGGCAGAAGTATTCACACTTCTGAAATCGGTTAACCAAGAAGAGCAGCATAATTCGCGTCCACAAGAACCAATTCCGCCTAAACGGGCAGCTTCTTGACGGAAACCAACTTGTTTCATTTCTACACGAATTTTAAACTCACTTGCGTATTCTTTAATCAATTGTCGGAAATCTACACGGTCATTTGCAGTATAATAAAATGTCGCTTTTGAACCATCGCCTTGAAATTCGATATCCGAAATTTTCATTTCTAATTTAATCGCTATGGCGATTTCACGTGCACGAACTTGTATGGCGTCTTCTTTGTT
>JBIPOM010000068.1:0-11735 GCA_044379175.1 Flavobacterium sp.
AACTAATTTCACTTTAATTTTAACTGATAAATCGAAAGCGGAAATCAATGTGCAAGCGGAGAAATCTGTAATTGAATTAAGTAAAGACGCCAATTTAAAAGCATTACTTGCTGCGCCAGAATCAAAAATAGATTTATATCAAAAATCACAAGCTGTTATTGAAGGTGATGCGCAAATTGCAAAAATAAGATTAGATAACAATTCCAGTTTAGTAGCTAAAAAATTCACTGTTGTTGATATGGAATTAATTGCGGAAGGCTATACATCATGTTCTGTAAATGCACAAAAGACAATAGAAATTTCAGCTTCAGGTAACTCACAAATTGATTTATTAGGAGAGCCAAAAGTAGATTTAAAGATTTTTACTAACACAGCTACCTTATCTAAGAAAATAAAATAAAGCAGTAACTTCTCATGAAAAAAGACATTATTATTCCAGAAGTAGAAAACGTGTATGTAGTCGCCATTAAAGAATGGAATGAAGATTTTGGTGAAAATAGTTGGTATGCCTACTTATTAAACGATACTTCAGAAAAATTAGAAATGGCAATGGTGGTTTCAAGTGCTACTGGAATTATTAATGGTGAAGAAAGAAAAACAGGAAGTTTTCGACATGCATTTAATGAAGTTTTACCTGAAACTGCTTTAAAAGTGGAATTATTAGAAAACAATGTATTGCAGTTAAACAATCATTTTATGCTTACGTATTTTCTAAACGGTAAATTATATGATAAAAATTTCACCTTTGAAGCAAATACAATAAAAGACAAAAACACCACAGAATTACAAACAATTAATCGTTTTGGTATACTAGGTAAATAACCTCATCCATTTCATTTAATTTCTTATAAAATTGCTTTTTTCAAATAGTTTGTTGAAATTTACATCAACAATATTCTATTATCATGAAGAAAGCAATTTTATTTATACTACTTCCAACATTATTATTCGCACAAGATTTTGCCAAACACGTGAATCCATTTATTGGAACCGGCGGACACGGACATACATTTCCAGGGGCAACCGTGCCTTACGGAATGGTGCAACTTTCACCAGATACACGAATTGATGGAAGTTGGGACGGCTGTAGCGGTTATCATTATGATGATAGTACTATTTACGGATTTTCACATACGCATTTAAATGGTACTGGGGTTTCAGATTATGGTGATATTATGTTGATGCCAACAATGGGAGAACCTTCGTTTGATAATAAAATCTATTCCTCGGCTTTTTCGCATGCCAATGAAAAAGCTTCCGCAGGATTTTACACCGTGAAATTAGACAAACACAATATAGATGTGCGATTAACCACTTCAACGCGTGTTGGTTTTCATGAATATACATATAATAAAACAGGACAAGCCAATATTATTTTAGATTTAAATCATCGCGATAAATTATTATATGGTGAAATTCGAATTGTAAATCCAACTACCATAGAAATTTTGAGAAGAAGTGAAGCTTGGGCAAGAGATCAATATGTCTATGCTCGCATTGAGTTCAATGTGCCTTTAAAAGTGAATCTGGTTAAAGAAGAAAACAAGGAAAACACTAAGTTAGAAGGAATATATAAAGGAACTGAATTGGCTTTAAGTTTCTCTAAACAAGTCAAAAAAGGCGAAAAAATCCTTGTAAAAGTATCGCTTTCGCCAACAAGTTATGAAGGAGCCAAATTAAACAGTTCCGAAATCAACCATTGGGATTTTGATAAAGTACATCAAGATGCTATCGCTCTTTGGAACAAAGAATTATCAAAAATTGAAGTTACTTCAAATAATAAAGACAAGTTAGCGATTTTCTACACGTCATTATATCACACCATGATGCAACCGAATATTGCACAAGATTTGGACGGAAAATACCGAGGTAGAGACAACCAAATTCATACTGCAGAAGGCTTTGATTATTACACGGTTTTTTCACTTTGGGATACCTTTAGAGGAGCACATCCGTTATATACTTTAATCGATAAAAAACGAACTTCTGATTACATTAACACCTTTATCAAACAATATGAACAAGGCGGCAGATTACCCGTTTGGGAATTAGCGGCTAATGAAACCGATTGCATGATTGGCTATCATTCGGTTTCTGTAATTGCCGACGCGATGGTAAAAGGAATTACAGGTTTTGATTACGAAAAAGCCTTTGAAGCCAGCAAATCATCAGCTATGAGAGATGTTTTAGGATTAGAAGCCTACAAGAAAAACGGCTTCATTTCGATGGATGACGAACACGAAAGTGTTTCAAAAACCTTAGAATATGCGTATGACGATTGGTGTATTGCACAAATGGCGCAACTTTTAAAAAAGCAAGAAGACTATCAGTATTTTATGAAACGTTCTCAAAACTGGAAAAACATATTTGATTGGGAATCGGGTTTTATGCGTCCAAAGAAAAACGGCGGTTGGGATAAACCTTTCGACCCAAGAGAAGTCAATAATAATTTTACAGAAGGAAATTCATGGCAATACTCCTTTTTCGTACCACAAGATATTTCTGGAATGATTGAAGCCTATGGTGGACCAGCAAAATTTGAAGCCAAGTTAGACGAAATGTTCAATGCAGAAAGTAAAACCACAGGAAGAGAACAAGTCGATGTTACAGGTTTAATCGGACAATATGCACATGGCAACGAACCTAGTCACCATATGGCGTATTTATACAATTATGTAGGCAAACCAGAAAAAACGAAAGAAAAAGTACAATACATTTTAAATAATTTCTATAAAAATACTCCCGATGGTTTGATAGGAAACGAAGATTGCGGGCAAATGAGTGCTTGGTATGTGTTGAGTGCGATGGGGATTTATGCGGTGACACCTGGAAAACGTGAATGGAGTTCGGTTGAACCTTATTTTGACAAAATAAAAATAAATTTAGAATTTGATTCTCCAAGTAGAGAAATAACTAAATCATCCTCATTAAAAAAATTAATGCTTTTTGAAATGTCAAATGAATATCATGAAGAAATGGGTGCGGTTGAGGCAATAGATATCGATTATATAAATGCTAAAAAAATCATACCAGTTCCAGTAATTCAAGCTGAAAGTAAAGCATTTAAAGATAAATTGAAGATTGAATTAAAATCTCAAAATTCAAAGGATGATATTTATTTCATCATTAATGATAAAGACGATCATTTGGCAAAGAAAATGTTCGTTAAATTCACAAAACCTTTTGAAATATTGCAGACGTCAACAATTGAAGCTTATGTAAAAACAAATGAAGGACAAAGCAATACCATTTTCGCCACCTTCTTCAAAAAACCAAACAATTACAGCATCAACATCAAATCTAAATACAATCCACAATATCACGCAGGTGGTCCAGAAGGCTTGTTAGATGGTATTTTAGGAACAGAGAACTGGCGAAAAGGCGATTGGCAAGGTTATCAAAGTCAGGATTTTGAAGCGGTTGTTGATTTACAAGAAGCGAAAGATATTACTGAAATTTCAGCCCGTTTTTTACAAGACCAACGTTCGTGGATTGTAATGCCAACCAAAGTTGACTATTATATTTCGGATGATAATATGAATTTTACCTATTTCGGTTCGGTAAACAATACGTTAGACCCAAAAATTGAGGAAAACATTATTTTAAATTTCATAGCTAACGAAACCAAAAGTAAAAAGGCTCGCTATGTAAAAGTAATAGCTAAAAACTTTGGAAAATTACCCGAGTGGCATCAAGGTGCTGGTGGCGATGCGTTTATTTTTATTGACGAGATTACAATTAAATAAAATACGTTATTTATTGTTTATCAATAAATAATTATTGATATTTACATCATTAACTTAAATCTTATTACCTTATGGAATTTAAAATTAGTGCTAAGCAAATGCTAAACGTATTGAAAATTATGTGTTGGATTATTTTTATTGGTCTTTGTGTTGAAGCTGGTGGAATACTTTTCAATATATTTTATACCACACTTTACAATCCAATTGGCGCAGGATTTTTTTGGAATCAAATCGATTTTTCTGATTTGTATCAATTTGATAAAGGGCATTTTTTAGTCGTAACGTCAATTATGAGCATTATTTCAATATTGAAAGCGATATTATTTTACTTAATTGTGAAAATGCTACATAATAAAAATCTATCTTTATCTGCACCGTTTAATCATATGGTAAAAAAATTCATTTTAACTGTTGCTTATGTAGCTATTGGCATTGGATTTTTCTCTAATTACGGTGTCGGATATACCGAATGGTTATCGCAACAAGGTGTGAAATTACCAAGTATTCAATTATTAAAATTTGGCGGTGCTGATGTTTGGTTGTTTATGGGCGTAGTATTAATTGTACTTGCCTATGTTTTTAAAAGAGGTATTGAATTGCAAGAAGAAATTGATTTAACGGTTTAACTTATGGCGATTATAGTAAATTTAGATGTAATGATGGCCAAAAGAAAGATGTCATTAAATGAACTTTCTGAAAAAATAGATTTAACATTGGCAAATGTTTCGATTTTAAAAACAGGGAAAGCAAAAGCCATTCGTTTTAGTACACTTAATGCCATATGTAAAGTATTAGACTGTCAACCCGGAGATATTTTGGAATATTCTGAATAATTATTTAGTAATATTATATGTAAATATCATGTATAAAAAAAAAAGGAGTTTAGTGTTTTTTACAAAACTCCTTTTTTGAGATAAATCAAAATTCAATTATTTAATTAAAATATTTAAAAAAAATTATTGACAAGATGTACTTAAATGTTTTCTCTTTGAAACTGGTGGTCTATTTCCACTGCAATCTGGAATTTGATTAAAATTATAATAGCCATTAACTTTCATAATTGCAGGTACAACTTCTGATAATTCATTTTTAGTTAATTTTCCATCATTATCATCATCAAAATCAGCATAATCTGGTTTACCATCACCATCAGTATCCAATGGTGCATTTGAAGTTGGACCACCATATTCATCTTTTGATAAAATTTTATCCCCATCATGATCTTTATATCTTACACTTATTAATTTAAAAGAAAAAATTATAGGATTGTAAGAACCTATTGTTCCACCATTTTGATTGAAATAAGCTAAACCTGAAGGTATAAACATAATTCCAGCACCAAAGTTTGAAAATCCGGGTGTACCATCAGGATTTAATGACTGAATTCCAGCTGACTTAAACTCTGGAAAAACTTCTTGCCAACCTTGAACTAAATCTTGTAATTCAAACCATACAGGCGAAGAAGCTGCATCAAAAACTGTTAAATCGGTTTTATAACCTTTATATGAAGTAAAAACAGAATCTAACTTTGTAGGATTATCACCTGCTCCTTCATTAAGCTTTAAAAAGTATAATTTATGATCAACACCTTCTTTAGAAATAGTTTTAAATTTTAATGGCTTTGCAGGATTATTTTGATTTAGAGAAGTATCCAAAGCGTCAAAAATAGGTGTACCAGGTGTTGCAGCTGTAATTTTTGTAAAAGTTACATTATAATCCGCATCCACTGTAATAAAATGCGAACCCATAAAATCTTCAATTTCAGTAATATCCTCATTATAAACTTCTAAATAAGATCTTAATTGAATAGGCGCTTCTGGCTCATCTTGACGACAACCTACAGAAATTACAATTAATGTTAAAAAAAATAAAAATTTAGGTAATAAATTCATTTTGTAAAAATTTAGTTTAAAAAGTGGTTGCAAGATACGATTTTCATTTATTTTTGTACAAATATTAACATTCATTTTTGAATTTTATGCGAATTGATAAATATTTATGGTGCATTAGATACTTTAAAACAAGAGGTTTGGCAGCAGAAGCCATAAAAAAAGGACATGTTTCAGTAAATAATGTAAAAGCTAAAGCTTCAAGAGATATATTCCCTTTAGACAAGATTACGTTAAGAAGAGACCAAATTAACTATGTAATCAAAGTCATAGATATTCCATCAAGTAGAGTCGCGGCTAAAATTCTTGATTTGTATAGAAAAGATGAAACGCCACCAGAATCATTTGAACATTTAGAAATGATAAAGCTTTCGAAAGAGCATTACAGAGCTAAAGGAGAAGGAAGACCTACTAAAAAAGATCGAAGAGACATAGACGATTATACAGTGTAAAATGATATTGAACAAAGAATACTGGGAAAATAGATACAAGTTTGAAACAACAAATTGGGATATAGGAGAAATTTCTACACCTATAAAAGCTTACATTGACCAATTAACAGATAAAAATGCACGCATTTTAATTCCCGGAGCTGGAAATGGTCATGAATTGGATTACTTAATTGAACAGGGATTTCATAATGTTTGTGTATTAGATTATGCAAAACAACCAATTGACGCCATCATAAAAAGAAATAATGCATTTGAAAAGCATTTGATTCACGAGGATTTTTTTAATCATAATGGAACCTATGATTTAATTATTGAACAAACCTTTTTTTGTGCATTACAACCTAATTTAAGAGTAAATTATGTGTCTAAAATGTTTAATTTATTATCAGAAAAAGGTAAAATTTCTGGATTATTATTTAATTTCCCATTAACAGAAGAAGGACCGCCATTTGGAGGTAGTATTGATGAATATGTGCATTTGTTTTCCGAAAAATTTACATTAAAAACATTAGCACCCGCATTTAATTCAATAAAACCTCGCGCAAATAAAGAATTGTTTTTTACATTTGAAAAAAAATAAACCATGCAACATATCATTTTAACTCATCAAGAAATTGAACACAAAACAAAACGTATCGCTTATCAAGTATACGAAACATTTGCGAATGATTCAGAATTAATTCTTGCAGGAATTTCTAATAGTGGATTTATTTTTGCTCAAAAGATAGCCGAACAGTTGCAAAAAATTAGTGCAATAAAAATTACGATTTGTGAAGTAAATATTAACAAACAAAACCCTTTTGACACCATTACAACATCACTACCTGAAGAAGCGTATACAAACAAAAATTTAGTTTTAGTAGATGATGTCTTAAATTCAGGAGCAACATTAATTTATGCAATTAAACATTTTTTAAATGTTCCACTAAATAAATTTAAAACGGCTGTATTAATTGATAGAAATCATAAAAAATATCCCGTTAAAGCAGATTTTAAAGGATTATCTTTATCAACATCATTACAAGAACATGTTCAAGTAGTTTTTGAAGAAGCTAATTCGTATGTGTATTTAAGTTAATTTAGAAAGTATTTCTGAAACAATTTCCGACTCTTTTTTATTATCAACAGAAATAACGGTTTGCACTTGATTGTAAAAATTATTGCGTTCAAACAAATGTTTGGCAATAAACTCATTCAAATTCACTTCATCAATATTAGCAACAATAGGTCTACTCTCTTTTAGTAGTTTCAAACGTTCCAACAAAGTAGAAACCGAAGCTTTAAGATAAAAGCTAAAAATAGATTTTTTTTTGTATAATGTAAAATTATCATAATAGCACGGCGTTCCTCCGCCTAATGCTAACACATAATTATCGTTTTTATTTAAAAAATTTTGTAGTATTTCTCTTTCTTTTTTTCTGAAAAATAATTCGCCTTTATTTTCGAAAATTTGATTAATTGTAGTTTGTAATTCTTTTTCAATGATAAAGTCCAAATCATAAAATGGCAATTCCAAATGCTCAGATATTAATTTTCCAATGGTTGTTTTTCCTGAAGCCATATAGCCAATAAGAATTATTTTCATTTTTATCTTGAAATTTTATGGCATAAAAGTATAATAAAATAATGAAATTTTAATGAAAAAAAAACGTAAAATGCAACAATCACTTCTTAATTAAGGGGTTATAAATAAAAATAAAAAAAATATTAAATTATTACAAAAAAGCTATTGCTAAATAAATAAATCATCTTATATTTGCACCCGCAATGAAGAAATAGTTTTTTAGACTCTGTAGCTCAGCTGGTAGAGCATTACACTTTTAATGTAGGGGTCCTGGGTTCGAATCCCAGCGGGGTCACAAAAATATTTCAAAATTAAAAATAACATCTTCATTGCTACGACTCTGTAGCTCAGCTGGTAGAGCATTACACTTTTAATGTAGGGGTCCTGGGTTCGAATCCCAGCGGGGTCACAAAAGAGGTTAAGCAATTGCTTAGCTTCTTTTTTTATTATTGGCCATATGGAGGAATTGGTAGACTCGCCATCTTGAGGGGGTGGTGCTGAAAAGCGTATGGGTTCGAATCCCATTTTGGTCACTTTTAAAATCTTGCAATAGCAAGATTTTTTAATTTAATTGCTTTTGTATTCATTTTTTTGTATTTTTGTTTAAACTTTTAAAATAAAAGATGAACAATATTAAATCAACTTTCAGTATAAAAGACCTTGAGCACCTATCAGGTATTAAAGCACACACCATAAGAATATGGGAAAAAAGGTATGAATTACTGGAACCCATGCGAACGGATACCAATATTAGGTTGTATGATATTAAAAATCTCCAAAAGCTTTTAAATGTTGTATTATTGACTAATTTTGGATATAAAATTTCAAAAATATCAAAACTGAGTCAAACTGAAATAGAAAAATTTGTAGTTCGCATACAGACTGAAAAAACAGTTAACAATCACGTATTAAGCAACTTCAAAATGGCTATGTTGAATTTTGATCAACCCCTTTTTGTAAAAACATATAACGATTTATTGAGTGAAAAAAGCTTTAGTACAATATTTTTTGAAACATTTATACCTTTACTTGAAGAAATTGGGGTATTGTGGACAACTAACACAATTTCTCCAGCGCACGAACACTTTATTTCTCATTTAATCAAACAAAAGATATTAATTGAAATTGAAAAATATCAAATAAAACAAAATAATGTATCAGACCAAACTTTTATCTTATATTTACCTTTTAATGAGATACATGATTTGGGATTACTCTTTCTTCATCATGAAATAGTCACAAAAGGGCATCATTCTGTATATTTAGGAAGAAGTTTACCAATAGAAAATCTATTAGAATTAAATAGACACTTCAAAAAAATAACATACATCACGTATCTAACAGTTGAACCTAATGAAGATGAAATTGAAAATTACATTCAATTATTTAAAAACACGATTTTAAAAGACAATATTAACGAACTATTAATTTTTGGAAGAAAAGCTCAAACGCTAGATAATTCAAAACTTCCAGAAAAAATTAGGTCAATTGAAAACATAAAAGATTTCTTGTATACTATATAATCAAAAAAAATCAGTTTACATGCCAAAAACAATACATATTATAGGTTCTGGATTTTCATCTTTAGCAGCAGCATGCTATTTAGCTAAAGAAGGAAACAAAGTTACAGTATTTGAAAAAAATAACGGTTTAGGAGGACGCGCTCAACAATTTTCGCATGAAGGATTTACTTTTGACATGGGTCCATCATGGTATTGGATGCCTGATGTTTTTGAAAGTTTTTTTGCCGATTTTAATAAAAAACCATCTGATTATTATAGTTTAGAAAAATTATCTCCAGGTTATAGAGTTTTTTTCGAAGATGATACACATTTTGATGTTTCGGATGATTTTAATACAATAATTTCTGATTTTGAAAAATTAGAAAAAGGAAGTGGCAAAAAATTGAATCAGTTTATCAATAATGCAAAAAGTAATTATGAAATTGCTATAAAAGATTTAGTTTACAGACCTGGTGAAAGTATTTTAGAACTAATAACTCCACAAACTGCACTTAAAATAGACCAATTCTTTTCAAACATTAAAAGAGATGTTCGTAAAAAAATTAAAAATAAAAACTTACAACAAATTTTAGAGTTTCCGGTTTTATTTTTAGGAGCAAAGCCATCTGACACGCCTTCATTTTATAGCTTTATGAATTATGCTGATTTTGGATTGGGAACGTGGCAGCCAAAAAATGGTTTTTTCGATGTCGTTCAAGCTATGGTTCAATTAGGAAAAGAATTGGGTGTTACTTATATAACAAATTCTGACATTACTAAGATAATTGTAGAAAACAACCAAGCACGTGGTATTGAAATAAAAAATGAAATTTTAAAAGCAGACATAGTTCTTTCTGGTGCAGATTATCATCATACAGAAACGTTATTACCTAAAGAAAATAGGCAATATTCAGAAGCTTATTGGGACAAGAAAACATTTGCTCCTTCTTCTTTATTATTTTATGTTGGTTTTGATAAGAAATTAGAAAATGTATGTCATCATAATTTATTTTTTGATACTGATTTTAACAAACACGCTGTGGAAATTTATGATCAACCAAAATGGCCTTCAGATCCTTTGTTTTATGCTAATTTTACTTCTTTAACTAATAAAGAAACAGCTCCAGAAGGTTGCGAAAATGGCTTTTTTTTAATCCCAATTGCGCCAGATTTAGAAGATACAGAAGAATTAAGAGAAATTTATTTTGAAAAAATAATTAATCGTTTTGAAAAAATAACTAAGCAAAATATAAAAAATAATATTATCTTTAAAAAATCTTTTTGTGTAAACGACTTTAAATCAGAGTATAATTCTTACAAAGGAAATGCTTACGGAATGGCAAATACGTTATTACAAACCGCTGTTTTACGTCCAAATTTGAAAAGTAAAAAAGTTAAAAATTTATATTTCACGGGACAACTAACTGTTCCTGGACCTGGCGTTCCTCCTGCATTGATATCTGGAAAGCTGGTTTCGCAATTGATAAAAAAATACCAATAAATGAAGGAATTATTTGATACCGTTTCTTTCGCATGCAGCGTAAAAGTAACAAAAGCATACAGCACCTCTTTTTCATCAGCAGTTAAAATGCTAGCACCATCTATTAGACAAGATATTTATAATATTTATGGTTTTGTTCGATTTGCTGATGAAATAGTGGATAGTTTTCATGATTACAACAAAGAAGTTTTGTTTGAAAAATTTGAAAACGAATTAGAAGATGCTATTCAGAATAAAATTAGTTTAAATCCTATTTTAAACTCGTTCCAACACACTGTTAATAAGCATAATATTAATCAAGATTTGATTGATGCGTTTATGAAAAGTATGAAACTTGATTTAGTAAAGCAGGAATACAAAACCACCGAAGAATATCACGAATATATTTATGGAAGTGCTGATGTAGTTGGATTAATGTGCTTAATGGTTTTTGTAAATGGTGATGAAAAAAAATATGAAGAACTTAAAGCATCTGCCATGAAATTAGGTTCTGCATTCCAGAAAGTGAATTTTTTGAGAGATTTAAAAGCAGATTTCGAAGGTTTAAATCGCACTTATTTTCCAAACACCGATTTGAATAAGTTAACAGAAACTTC
This sequence comes from Flavobacterium sp., assembly GCA_044379175.1. Lineage (GTDB taxonomy): Bacteria > Bacteroidota > Bacteroidia > Flavobacteriales > Flavobacteriaceae > Flavobacterium. The sequence goes on from JBIPOM010000068.1 coordinate 11,251, forward strand.
AAAAAAAGAAATTATAGAAGACATTGAAACTGATTTTAAAATGGCTTATGAAGGAATACTTCGTTTGCCAATTGAAGCGAAATTCGGAGTCTATACAGCTTACAGATATTACAAACGTTTATTAACGCGTTTAAAGACAACCCCTTCTACTGAAATTAAAAATGCAAGAATCAGAGTGCCTGATTATCAAAAAGTAGAATTATTAGCACGTTGTTACGTAAAGTATAGATTAAATTTACTTTAATTAGCAACTTTTAATAAGTAATTTTCAAACATTAAAACTTTAAATTAAAAAAATTATGTGGTTATATATTGTAGTGTTTCTTATAACATTTTTTATGATGGAATTTATGGCGTGGTTTACTCATAAATTTATTATGCATGGATTTCTTTGGAGTTTACATGCCGATCATCACAAAAAAGACCACGATTCGTGGTTTGAAAGAAATGATGCGTTTTTTATTTATTATGCTGTAGATCGGAAG
>JBIPOM010000273.1:0-3119 GCA_044379175.1 Flavobacterium sp.
AGGAGAATTACATGTAATTACTCAATATGACCTTAAATATGTTGATTTTCAAAATCGATTTGCCCCTTCTGACTGGTCGGTTGATAGCATCAAATTGATTGTTGGCGATCAACTATTCATGAAGTCTCAGGCTATTTCTAAATTAATGGTTGGGGCTCATTGGTACTTCCAACCTTTGCGTATTTTCTTTTTATTGCCTACGCGTCTTTTGGATGCTATGTATGATTTCATAGCTAAGAATCGGTACTTATGGGGAAAAGGAAATAACTGTGAAGTTATTTAGGAGTGTAGGGAGTTGTTTGCGTGAAGAAACTCAGTGGCAATGACTCATTCCAACGATTGGCTGCTTGCTCAAGTCCCGCACTATTGAAGTGAATGCCGTCCCATCTGTATTTTTCGCCAGTTAAAGTTTCCAAATCAGCTCCAACCATGGTGTTTTTGATTTCATTCAAAATTCTTTTTTGGGCAGACTTAACTTTCATGATCGGCTCAGCGGTTCCACCCGTATTGCTTTTTGCAATGGAGAATGTTAATTGGGGCGCATCCAATAGATCTCTTGTTTTCTGAATATACATTTTAGTGGATTCTACGATCGTATTTTCTGTCAACAAACCATCATTTTCGCCATGAATGACTAAAATCCCCCTTAATCCTATTTTTGAAATTTCATTGACTAATCGCTTTTCATATAAAAAAAAAGGAAATCTACCCCTCCAATCAAAAAATGGATGTTGGAATGGTAAACCCATAGCCGAAAGACCCCAATGTTCTGAAGTAGAACCTCCAATTCCTGTGTTATATATTCGTACGGGAATATTTAATTTTACTTTTAATTTTTCAGCTAAACGTCCCCAGAAATTATTCACATTTCCTGAAGAATAGTTCAAAACAGAAGCCCATGTTGGATCATAATTTTCAATGGTATAGGGAGTTTGTCCTTCGGCAAGGGAATGTCCAATGACGGCAAAGACTTCGCCGACCTTCACATTCCAAGTTAAAAGTGTATCGGTGTAGACTTTGTTATCGTTGAATAATTGGATTTGTGGGTAATATCCACCGGCTTTTAAAGTAAACTTACCTTTGAATTCATTGGTAGTTGGGTCTATCGCGAGCGTCAACCAATCAGTCGAAACACCTCCTAATGAACTATTGAATTTTATTTTTGCCGATTGAAAACTTTTGTCAGATTTTCCAACGATCGTAATAGAACCTTCATTGTTTGCATTTCTTTGAGCAAAATCAATACTTTTGGCTATGTCAATGATAACCTTTGAGTTGGCAATAAATTTAGGTGCAATATCTTCTGACTTACAACCATTTAGTAAGAGAATTAAGCCCAAAAATGGTAATATCGATAAATTTTTAATCATAGAATTGTTGGGCTATGTGTTTTCTGTATTTCAGAAAACGCTTCATTTTTTTATCTTTGCTAACAAATTTACATTAAATAATTAATTTATAAATGAAGGCATATATATTTCCTGGTCAAGGGTCGCAATTTCCTGGAATGGGAAAAGATTTATTTGAAAATTATTCGTTTGCTAGGGAAATATTTTCTGAAGCGGATGAACTTCTTGGATTCTCCCTTTCTGAAATCATGTTTAACGGCTCCGAAGATGAGCTTAAGCAAACCAAAGTAACCCAACCGGCTATTTATTTACATTCCATATTAATTGCCAAATTAGGTACAAACTTTAAGCCTGAAATGGTGGCAGGTCATTCTCTTGGTGAATTCTCTGCTTTAGTGGCCTCCGGAGGATTAAGTTGGCAAGACGGTTTATCTTTAGTTTCCAAGCGAGCATTAGCCATGCAAAAAGCATGTGAAATTGAACCTAGCACCATGGCTGCTGTTTTGGGATTAAGTGATGAACAAATTGAAAAAGTTTGTGCAGAGTTTGATGGCGAGGTAGTAGCCGCCAACTTCAACTGTCCAGGACAAGTGGTTATATCAGGTAGTATAAAAGGAATTGAGCTTGCGGGAGAAAAATTAAAAGAAGCTGGTGCGAAAAGAGTATTGTTGTTACCCGTAGGCGGTGCCTTTCATTCTCCTTTTATGGAACCGGCAAGATTGGAGTTAGCTGCGGCCATTGAAGCTGCCAAAATTGATCGCCCCATTTGCCCTATATTTCAAAATGTAAACGCAAAGTCCTCCCAAAATGAAGTTGAAATCAAAGAAAATTTAATCGCCCAATTGACCGGTCCGGTTCGTTGGACTCAAACCATCGAAGCGATGATTTCTGCTGGGGCCACTGACTTTATTGAATGTGGACCTGGAAAAGTGTTACAGGGCCTAGTGAGGAAAATCAATGTGGAGGCAATGGTGTCTTCCATGGAACTGATTAGCTAATTGGAAAAATTAAAATTAATAGCTTGATTTTCAGCGCTTGAACCTAATTCTAGAGAAATAATTCAATTATTTTGAAGCAATGTTTGATAATTACAGCGCAAGCGCTTAATTTTGCACTCTATTAAGATTGACCTATGGTGTAAAGGTAACACACCAGTTTTTGGTTCTGGTTTTCTAGGTTCGAATCCTAGTAGGTCAACAAAAAGCCCCAAATATTCATTTGGGGCTTTTTTAATGCGTTTTTTTGTGATTACCTGTAAACACTGATATTTTTTTGGTAAATCATACCGTCTGCAGTTTTAACCAGTATTTTATAGGGTCCTTGGTTTATTTGTCCTACATTAATTTGCGCAGTTCCGTCTTGATTTACGTTTGAATCCATTAATAATTTCCCATCTACCGTATATATTTTAATGACTGCTCCATTTAAAGTAGATTTTGATTGAATAGAAATTAAAGTACTAGCTGGATTTGGAAATACAGTTAAACCAAAATCTTCTGGAAGCGTATAGCTGAATTCAACTTTCGGAGAGATACATGTCAGCGTATTTGAATACTTTCTAAAGGCCGTATTTGAGTATTTTCCTGCCTCCTTAACTCTTAAAACAGATGTAGTTTCGCTCAGTGGCGATCCATTAAACTCCCAAGCATATCTTATATCTCCATCCGTTTTTGTTTTTCCATTTAAAAAATAGGGACTTTCTAGAGTGATAAGAGGAGCTGATGGATTATCGAATACTTTTGTTTGTATTGTGTTTGAAAAAGACGTTTT
>JBIPOM010000261.1:0-3116 GCA_044379175.1 Flavobacterium sp.
TAATTCGCTTTTGCTTCTCATCAGCTGATGAGGCACTGACCCGTCATTTCTTTGGGTTGTTGTAAGCCCATGCGTACTAGAATGCTTGGTGCCACATCTGCAAGTATACCATCTTTGATGGCAAGCTCTTTTGCTGGGCTGACCAAAATGACCGGAACCGGGTTTAGGCTATGTGCGGTATTGGGCGATCCATCTGGATTCACGGCGTAATCGGCATTGCCATGGTCGGCAATCACCAAGAACTCATAACCAAGTTCAAGGCCTGCTTCAACAACTTTTTGTAATTGTGTATCTACGGTTTCTACGGCTTCTAGGATGGCAGCGTACACGCCTGTGTGCCCAACCATATCTGGATTGGCAAAATTCAGGCAGATGAAGTCGGGTTGTTGGGCTTTCATATGCGCAATAAGCTCGTTAGCTACTTCTGGCGCACTCATTTGGGGTTGAAGGTCGTAGGTGGCTACTTTAGGCGAGGAAATGAGCAAGCGTTCTTCATGTGCAAATGCTGCTTCGCGCCCGCCATTGAAAAAGAAGGTCACATGCGGATACTTTTCAGTTTCGGCGATACGCACTTGCGAACAGCCTGCATTGGCGACAACTTCTCCCAAAGTCAGTTGAAGGTTGTCTTTTTCAAACAAGACATGCAAACCTTTGAAGCGCTCGTCGTAATTGGTCATGGTACAAAAATACAGGTCGAGCGGGCTCATGTTGTATTCTGGAAAAGCTTCTTGGGTAAGTACGGTAGTGATTTCGCGCGGGCGGTCTGTTCTGAAATTGAAACTGATGACGACATCACCTGGAGCAATACAGCCATCGGGATCAATGAGATGAGGCAACAAAAATTCATCGGTGATATCTTGGGCATAAGAAGCCTCTAGTGCCGCACTAGCGCTGTGGGTTTTTTCTCCGGTGCCATTCACCATGAGGTGGTAGGCTTTGGCAACACGCTCCCAACGTTTGTCTCGGTCCATGGCATAATAACGACCAATTACGCTGGCCATTTTACCGTTATTTTGGGCAAGAACGGCTTCGAGTGCTCGGATAAAACCCAAACCACTCTTCGGATCGCAGTCGCGACCGTCGGTAATGGCGTGCACATAATAAGAACTGAGCCCTTGAGCATGGGCCATTTCGCATAAAGCGTGCAGGTGGGCCTGTGAACTGTGTACGCCCCCGTCTGAAACCAAGCCCATGAAGTGGAGCTTTCTTCCGGCTTCCTTGGCTTTTTGAAAGGCGGCAACGAGGACAGGATTTCCTTGCAGTTCACCGTCCCGGATGCTCTTATTGATCCTGGTGAGTTCTTGATAAACTATGCGTCCGGCGCCGATATTGAGATGCCCCACTTCAGAATTCCCCATTTGCCCTTCGGGAAGGCCCACGGCTTCGCCAGAGGTTTGTAGGGTAGCATTAGGGTATTGCGCCATCAAAGAATCGAAAAATGGCGTGTTGGCCTTGAAAATGGCATCTGAGTTGCTTTGATCGCCGAGTCCCCAGCCATCGAGGATAATCAAGCCTACTTTTTTGTTCATATGGGTAAAATTAGCTCAAAAACACTGCCCGTAGGGATATTTTCAATGCAGCGAATTTGGCCATTGTGTAACCGCACATATTCCGCGACAATATAAAGCCCAAGCCCACTACCAGCTTGTTTTCTGGTTTCTTCAGAACCAATGCGATAGAATTTTTCAAATATGTGCAGGCGCTCGGCTGGGTCAATTCCTGGCCCTTCATCGGCAATTTTAAGCGCAACAAAGCGATCGAGCTTCTCCATCTGAATGGTGATGTGTTGTTGCGTGCCGCCGTATTTGATGGCGTTTTCAATTAAGTTCACCAGAATAGTATCCAGCATGTGAAGGTCAACGGCTGCAAATAGTTCTTCTGGGCCTATGAAATCAATTAGACCAGCGTGGTATCTTGCTTGGTACCGCTCTTTGATCGAGTGCACGAGTGCTACTAACTCTGTCTTTTGTTTTTGAATTGCAAAAAGCTTGTTTTCGGCGCGTGAAGCGTTCAAAATGTTTTCAATGAGTTGACTCAGGCGTTCGTTTTCTTGAAGGGCTCCGTTGAGAATTTTTTCTTTTTTATCCTCGGGTAAATTGTGCTTTTGCAGGGTTTGGATATACAATTTGAGCGCGGCAATAGGTGTTTTGAGTTCGTGGGTAACGGTCAAAAGAAAGTTTTGCTGTTGCTGTTGAAAAGCGAGCTCCTTGGATATAGACTTGCGGATGCGGTAAATACCAAAAGCGAGAATGACCAAAAACACAGCGCCTTCACCAAACACCATTCCTACGCGCTTGGAGAGCTGCGCATCTTGTTGTGGAATATGTGAACTCAGCTGAATGAGGTGATAGCCCCACCAAATAAATTGGATAACGACATAAGCCCCAAGAAAATAGAGCCAATAAGCCGATTTGCTTTTTTTGAGCATAGGATCAGTCTTTTCCCTTCTTGAATATATTCCCCACTTCGCGTCCAATTTTTTGGATGGTTTCCACCCCAGCCACGAGTGGGGCTGAATTGATATCGTCGTAACTAGAAAAGGCAGGGTCGTTTCCGATAGATCCAGGATAGATGAGTAGATAGTCTTGGTGTTCGAATGCAATATTGACGTTTTGTAGTATTTGGTCAATTTGTGAATCGAAAGAAACACTGCCTGCTCTACAAGCTACAATACAAATGAGGTCGCTTGTTTTCTTTTGATAGGTAGGGTAAAAGTTGTCGAGGCTTGCAATCTCCTGCAGATAGAGTTCGGCTTCCACTTTGTTAGCTTGTGCTACTTTTTCAATTCGCTCGAAAGAAGAAGTACTGCCATAATAATGAAAAGGAATTTTCAATTCTTTAGCCAGTCTGAGTAAGCGCTCAGACCACAATACAAATGTTTGCTCGAGTTCCGCCAACAGGGGAGCAACCACCACAATTCTTTCATAAGAAACGCTAGGTTTTTCTAGTGAACAGAAGAAAATTGTTTTCTCGCAGCTAGCCATCAAGTGTTCGCGGTCATCGCCAACCATCCTTTTGATGATGTTGGTATTTGAAGAGTCATTTACCAAAACGATGTCAGCAACTAACTCTTTAGAAACTCTCGAAATACCCGAGGATAAATTGTGGTCGATGGT
>JBIPOM010000219.1:0-3091 GCA_044379175.1 Flavobacterium sp.
TTTTCTAGAGATTCTAGAGCAACAACAGCTTTTTATGATATTTTGAACGGATTAAAAAAACAAGATTCAGGAACGTTTGATTGGGGTATCACTACCACACAATCATATTTACCAGTTGAAAATCATGACTTTTTTGATGGAGTTGATTTAAATTTAGTAGATTGGTTACGCCAATGGGTAAAAACAGAAGAAGAACGTGATGAAGTGTATGTTCGTGGTTTCTTAGGAAAAATGATTTTCTCAGGCGAAGAAGCCTTGAAAAAATGTAATGTACTTTCTGGAGGTGAAAAAGTACGTTGTATGTTATCTCGAATGATGATGATTCGTGCCAATGTTTTAATGTTAGACGAACCAACCAATCACTTAGACTTAGAATCAATTACGGCATTTAATAACTCGTTAAACAACTTTAAAGGCTCTATTTTATTAACCACGCATGACCATGAATTTGCTCAAACCGTTGGAAATAGAATTTTAGAAATTACGCCAAAAGGTGTTATTGACCGTTACATGACATTTGACGAATATTTAGAAGACGATAAAATTAAAGAATTAAGAATAAAAATGTATAATTAACCAGACAATCCCCAACTATCATGAAGAATTTTTTATTTATATTCGCTTTTACGTCATTTTTAAGGTTGAGTGCTCAAAATAAATTTGAATCCGGTTATTTCATCAATAATGATGGAAGTAGAGTAGAATGTCTAATTAAGAATATTGATTGGATTAAAAACCCAAATGAATTTTTATATAAAACTAACGATTCTGAAATAATTTCTACTGGAAGTATAAAAACAGTAAAAGAATTTCAAATATATAACAAAGTATATTATAAAAGATTTAAAGTTTCTATTGATAAATCCAAACAGCTAATTGATGATTTATCAGATTCTTTTGAACCAGATTTCAAAGAAGAAGTTTTATTTCTAAAAGTATTGGTTGAAGGTAAAGCTACTTTATACTTGTTTCATGATTCAAATTACAGAAGATTTTTCTTTGAAAAAGATTATAGTGGAATCGCAGAACAATTAATATACAAATTTTATTCAATTTCAGATATTTATACAATTGGTGAAAATAAAACATTTCAAAAACAACTTCAATCTAATTTTAAGATAGAAAGTTTGCCAGATTATTACTATAAAAATATTAAGCATTTTGAAAGTGATTTAACCAAATTTTTTAAAAAGTATAATGGTGCAGGAATAAGTGATAAGCAGAATTTTCAGACTAAAGAAAAAAAGGTTAAATTTAATTTAAACTTGAGATTGGGTTTAGTAAATTCTTCGTTAAATTATTTAAGTAAAAGATTAAATTTAGATACAAATTTTGAAACCAAAACAAATTTTAGATATGGACTTGAATCTGAATTCATTATGCCTTTTAATAATAATAAATGGTCTGTAATTTTCGAACCAACGTATTTTAAATATGAAGCACAACAATCAAGTACAGCTAAAGGTTACAATGAATTTCAAAAAATTAAATACAGATTTATTGAAGTACCATTTGGAGTTAGGTACTATTTATTTTTAAATAAATCATCTAAATTTTTTATTAACACTTCAGTCGTTGCAGATATAAATTTGTCTTCTAAATTTGAAATTGAAACTACAAATAGCGTTGGAACAAACTTTCAAAGACTTGAAGTTATTGATTATTTAAGGTCAGTAGCTTCTTTTACTTACGGAGTTGGTTACAAGTTTAAAGATAAATACAGTTTAGAATTCAAATCAGGTATTACAAGAAAACTAAATAATTTTGATCAGTATAATTCTACATATCAAAATTATTCTATAATTTTTGGATACAAACTATTTTAAATACATTAAAAAAAGATTACAAACTTAAAAGTATATTTAATTTTCGATTTATATAAAAAGGTTTACACAATAATTAAGTTTTGTCATTCCGAATTTATTTCGGAATCTAAATGTTTTTGAATATCAAATGATTAAAGAAGCTGAAACGAGTTCATATTGACAATATTAATTCTTTTTTACAAAATCTTTCGTAAATCGTATATCTAAAATCGTAAATGCTATTTATTCTTCCAATAAATCTGGTCTTCTTGCTAATGTGTGTTCGTAGGCTTTTTGTTCGCGCCATTTTTCAATTTCTGGAAAGTTGCCGCTTAATAAAATTTCAGGAATTTTCATCCCTTTATATTCTGCAGGTCTTGTATAAATTGGTGGTGACAATAAATTATCTTGAAAACTATCGGTTAGTGCAGAAGTTTCATCATTCAATACGCCAGGAATCAAACGAAATAAGGCATCGCATAAAATTACAGCACCTAATTCACCACCAGATAACACATAATCACCTATTGATATTTCTTTAGTAATATGCATATCGCGCACCCGTTGGTCAACACCTTTATAATGTCCACATAAAATGATTAAGTTTCCTAACATCGACATGGAATTCGCCATTTTTTGGTTTAGCGTTTCTCCGTCTGGTGTCATATAAATGATTTCATCGTAGTCGCGTTCGCTTTTTAGTTTGGTAATGCAATCATCAATTGGTTGAATAGTCATTACCATACCAGCACCACCACCAAATTGATAATCGTCCACACTTTTTTGCTTGTTGGTACTATAATCGCGTAAATTATGAAAATGAACTTCTACCAATCCTTTATCAATAGCTCTTTTCATCATCGAACCTTCAAACGGACTTCTAATTAATTCTGGTAAAACAGTTATGATATCTACGCGCATGATGATTTTGTTTTCTTTGTTTCAGGTTTCATGTCGCAAAGATAAACAACAAAAACCTGAAACCTGGAACTTGAAACAATTAATTTAAACCCCAAATTGTCGTAAATGATGATCAATGTGTTTCCAATGTAAATTATTCCATTCGTCTGCAGTCATATAGCCCCAAAAAGGGTGCTTTTTACAACTTATAGCTTCAAAGCCACCTTGAAAGCGAGAAAAATTAGTAATTAATTCATTCTTAATGGTTTCAAAATCGAAATTTGTATCGTATTTAAATTCTTTAGCAGTTGGACTGTTCTTGTCAAATTGCGACTTTTTTAGAATCATATTTTTCATCATAGGTGCTAAAATTTTCCAAATAAATG
>JBIPOM010000220.1:0-3061 GCA_044379175.1 Flavobacterium sp.
CTTTTTTTACCCAAGCTCTTGCTGCATCACGAACTAATTTATGCTCTTCTGATAATAAATCGTCTAACAAATAATAATCAGGTGATTGAAATAAATCTGGTTTCATATGTGAATGTTTTTATAAATCGATTTGAATGACAAAAGTAATTATTTTTTAACAAAAGTAAATTGAATTGTTAGATTTATTAGAAAACAAAAGTTAAATGTTTTCTTCAAGTTTTATTTTACAAGTTAAGAACTCGTTAAAAAAATAGTTTTTGAAATACTTATAAATAGTTTAGCACTTTATAAGAAAAATCAAACCAATAAAATGAAAAAAAATTCTGTTATTCTGTTTTTACTATTGAGTTTTAATCTTTTCTCTCAAGAAATTATGTTTTATGAGAAAGAAATTTCAAATCGAGAAAATTATGAGTTTTATGATTATACCATTTTACAAAGGAAAGACAACATACAACTTTCAGGAACATTAATCACACCAAAAACAAACTACGATAAAATTGTATTTATTGTCCCTGGATCAGGTAAAGACACGAGAAATTCTCATTTTATTTTAACTGAGTTTTTATTAAAAAATAATATTGCGGTTTTTAGATATGATGAAAGAGGTGTTGGAAAATCAGAAGGAATTTTTAACAATTACTCCTATACGATTAACGAAATGACAGATGACTTTCATTCTATTTTTAATGAATTAATAACAACTGAAAAATTCGTAAACAAAAAAATTGGAGTTTTAGGACATAGTTATGGAGGATTAATTACAATAAATGCTATAGAAAATGGGTTAAAATGTGATTTTTTAATTCAGTTGGCTACACCAATACAAAGAGCTACAGAATTATTTAAATATCAAATTAAAACAGGGCAAAATAAACAAGAAAAAAACCTTCAATACAATGAAAATGAAACTAAATTCAAGGTAATGGATAGTATTTCAAAAATTATAGATAAAAATTCTTCTTTTAATGAAATGGCTTTAAAAAAAGTGATTTATTCTACTATGAAAAAATATGGTTATAAGAAAAAAGATTTTGGTTGGTACATTACTTTTTCGTCTTACTTAGAATTATTAAAAAAGAATTTCATTCCTGTTTATGAAAACTTAACTTTTCCAACCATTTACATCATCGGTGAAAATGACATTTTTGTAGATCCTATTGCAAATACCACTATTTTAAAAAATATAAACAATAAAAATATTGATGTTAAAGTTTTTGAATCTTTAAATCATTATTTAACAAGTTCTAAAAACCTAAAATTTGACTCATCAATATATGAAATGGATGATGCGGTAAAAATGTATTTATTAGATTGGATAAAATCTAAATAAACTTACATTTTCAAATAGAAATCTTTGGTCAACTCTATATATTCCGAAGTATATTGATGACGTGCCGTTTCTATAATCAATTCATCAATTATTGGCGTTTGTTCTATACGAGTAAATGCTAATAAACTTCTTTTAATTTCGGATGTTGGCGTGCCTTTTACTCGAGTAATTTTTAAAGGAAATAATAACGATTGTTTTGCTAAAGCGATAAAATTTTCTTCTGCCGAATAAGGAATAATCACAGAAAATATCCCGTTTTCTGACAACAATAAATACGCGGCTTCTATCAACTCTTCAAAAGGTAATGCGTCTGTAAAACGAGCCAAATCTCGTGATGCGTTATCTGTTTTATAATCTTCAGAATAAAATGGCGGATTGGAAACAATGATATCGTATTCTTCTTCAATTTCTTCTAATTCAGCTACAAATTCATCTAAACCAGCATGATAGCAAAATAATCGGTCTGCCCAAGGCGAATTTTCAAAATTAGCTACACATTCTTCGAAGGCATTTTCTTCAATTTCAATTGCATCAATCTGTTCGGCATAGCTTCTTTGTGCTAGCATAAGCGAAATTATTCCTGTACCAGCTCCAATATCAAGTAGGTTGTATGGATTGTTAATTAGTGGTGTCCAAGCACCCAACAAAACACCATCTGTTCCCACTTTCATGGCAGATTTTTCTTGTTGAATAGAGAATTGTTTGAATGAAAAAATCATAAATTAAATTCCAATATTTTTTAATAAATTCCAATATTTTAAATTCCAAAAGTAGTGTAGTGAAATTCCAATATTTTAAATTCCAAATTCCAAAAGTGGCGTAGTGAAATTCCAAAAAATTATTGATATTAAACCTTAAAAACTAAAATTTAAATTAAGGTTTAGATTTTGTTATTATTGTTGATAATATTTTACGCAAAGCGTCAGCTTCGATAATTAATTCTTGAGAAATTTCTCTTAATTCAGCATTCATTTCATTTAATAGCATCAACCAGTATTTAGATTCTTTTGCCTCTTTTCTTGCTATTTTTACTCTAAATAAAAAATCTTTATCTCCTAGTTTTTCATTTGCTTCAATATAATTAGCACCTACAGAACCCGGAAGACCTAACTAATTGTTTTCCATCTTCAATATTAGAAATGGTTTTTGGAAGTTTTTGAATATAAACTCTACAATCTTTTGCAAATAAAAAAGTTCTCTCTTCTAAATCATAAGGCTTACTCATAAAATAAGAATTTGAAATTTGGAAATTATTTAAAGTTGGAATTTGGAATTTTATTATTGGAATTTTACTCCAAATACAAATCCACTAAACCAATTGGTGTGTTTAAAACCAATTCTTTTTCTTTTCTATTGACTTCAATAATAAAAGAGTCAATCATAGGAACTAAAACTTGTTTTTGTCCTTTGAAAATTTCAAAAATAGGTTGAGCGGCATTATCCAAAATGGCATGAACTGTACCAATATCGCCTAAACGTTGATCTGTAACTTTAAAACCTATAATTTCGTGAAAATAAAACTTGGTTCCTTCTAATTTTGGTAACATCGTTAGAGGTAAATATACTTCTAAATTTTTCATGTTGTCGGCTTCTAGTTCCGTATCAACATCTTCAAATTTTACGCGTAAAAATTTATCTCTATGAATGGATGATTTATCAATAAAAAATGGAACCAGATTTTTATTGTATTCAATAAAAACTGATTCCAAATTTTGATAAAGTTCAGGT
>JBIPOM010000282.1:0-3039 GCA_044379175.1 Flavobacterium sp.
GTAGCAGTAATCGTGGCACAGACATCAACCGTTACAAGCACCGTTGACTCAGTCAACGCGAACTTGGCTCCAGTGCGTAACTTCGCAGAATCGATCTAGGGGTAGCAATGACAGATTTCTTTGGAACCCACACAGGTTGGCTTCTTGGTTATGTAATTGGTCTAGTCGTAGTACTAGTCGTTGTCGCACTCGTTGTACCGATTTTGCTGTTAGCTGGTCGCATTGGCGGACAGGCAAAGCGCATCAACACTGGTCTACAGGCCGCAGAAAAGAACACTGCTGGTCTGAGAAAACTCCGCGTCACAATTGAATCTGCAACGAACATCGTTGCTGGTCTAAATCGTGGTCGCACAAAGCTAGGAGGCTGAAAATGGATAGCACAGTAGAGACATTGTGGACTGTTGCAAACATCCTTGGAATTGTTGTGGTGGTTGCAGTAGCAGCGCTACTAACAATCTTGGTATTGCTAGTTCGCACTATCGATAAGCGAGTTGCAGCCATCAAGGCAACTTTGGCAGCAGCCAAGGCCAACACAGCACACACTGCACTAATCGGCGAAACTGCCGCTGGTGTAGATGCCGTATTAAATGAAGGTCTAGAACATCACTTGTTCCTAGGCCGGGTACTAGAAAAGGTACGTTCATGAGCACACTAGCCCTTTGGTCAGTTATTGATGTAACTGCATTAATCGCAGGTCTTGCGGTTTATCTATTCATCGTGGGTCGTCAACTTACAAAAGTTGCTGGCGCTCTTGAAGAGGCAGCCGACCTAGTTTGGGAAATCAAGAAGGATGCTGAAGTAATTCACAGCGGACTAACCCAGATCAACCAAACTGGTGGAATCGTTGCCGGTGCTTTGCCACTTCTTTACGGAATGGCTGAAGGCATCGTCACTGGCGCTACTTATGTTCCAGAAGCTCACGTTGACTCAGTCAACAAGCCTGCTATGGGTGTTCGTCGCTCCCGTCAGATGCATGGCGTAGGCGTAGACATCTAAATTAAGAAACCTAAACAAAAAGAGCCGCAGGAAACTGCGGCTCTTTTTGTTGTCAAAGTTAATGTGACGTATTTGGATCTCGGTCAGTTGTTAGTGGCTCAGTAAACGGGGTTGAGTATTCGCCGATCCACTCGTCTTTCCAAGTCTTTTCAAACTTTTCTTCATTGCAGCTTGGATCGTAGATAGCCATTAACTCTTCACAAATCTGCTGGCGGTGTGAGGCAAGTCCACCTGGAATATCAAAGTAGGCAACGTGCAAGTTGTATTTGGATCCCGCGCGCTCAATCCAGTTAGGGGATCGGCGGTGTTTGAATGGGAATCCAACGGTGGACAGATCATCTGAGTGACCAACAAAGATTACTGAGTAATCCTGCGGCTTACCTTCAATATCGTTACGAGACAAAATCACGTAAACAGCTGGAACAGCAGGCGGAGTCCAGCCTGAAAGAACTCGTGGTCCTTCAAACGGGTATCCGGCCAAGCTGCCTAATCTAATCATTCGGGGATTAGATCCAAATCTGCAAAGTCTTCATCTTCACTCATGGTGTCAGCATCGGTGACTTCCCATTTAGGTAATGAAGTCTTGGCTACTGCGGCTTCGAATAGTTTGCGACCTTCAAGCACAGCATCTGCTGAGTTATCAGATTCGACCATAATCTGTGCGCCATAGGAAGTAGTTCCCATGCCAGAAGCAATGCCACTTAACGGAGCAACTGCGTCAGCAAGTTCTACGATTTCTTCCAGGGTCATCTCGCGATCACCGTGAGCTACTAATGAAACACTGAACTTCATACCCGTTATCCCATCCTTGATAGTTCTCTAGCAAATTCTTCAATACTTTTGAAATTGTGTCCCGAGAAGATCCGGTCGATGTATGGATCTGCGATCATCATGCCAATGGTGTTTGGCTTGTAATCCTCGTTGTCACCCTTATGAGGGTTCACCCAAATGACCTTGTGCGCAAGTCGAGACAGAGTCTGCATGGCCTTATCTAATGCCTGGGGCTCGCCTTGGTCTAGACCATCCGAGCAGATCACAACAATCGCACCACGACCTAGCCGAGAGCGACGAGATTCCTTAACAAAAGCGGCAATGGCATCACCAATCCGGGTGCCACCGTCCCAGTCCAGTACTGACTCGCCAGCCAGGCGCATGGCCTCATCTGGAGTGCGCTTATCGATTGACTTGGTGATTCTGGTCAATCGCGTACCGAAGCAAAAGACTTCAACTTTGGTATTGGCGCGGCGAGCTGAATAAGCCAGTTGCAACAAGTTGCGAGAGTAATCTGCCATCGATCCAGACACGTCAAGGATAAAAACAATAGAGCGAAGTTTTTCTTTGCGCTTGATGTACATCAAATCTTTAGGTTCGCCAAGCGAACGCATAGTTTCGCGAGCCATCCGGCGCATGTCTAGGACCTTGCCCTTTGGCGTGGTTTGGGTTCGGTAGGTACGACGCATGGGGGGAGAAACTTTAAGCATTGATATCAATTTGCGGAATCGATTGATTTCTTCGTCTGAACAATCTGCAAAAGCCTTGTGGCGAGAAATGTCAGCAGCTGAAGCCATGTAACCCAAGCGGGTTTCATCTTCAATTACTTCGCCAGGCAGACCTTGCTCTACGTTTGGCACTTCAAGTGTCGCGCCAGCATTAGCGGAAGACTTTAGTTTGACCTTGCGGGCATCAGGTTCGGTTTCACCAATGTCTAAGAAGAAAGCTTGGAATCTTTTGTTATAAAGCGGGATGTTATCTTTTTTTCGGACTAAAGCAATTCGCCCACTCCAGTAAACATCCATGATGTCACTGGCATCCAGAACTGAAATCGCCGATAGATAGGTGATTACATCATCTGATCCAATGACCAGGCCATGAAAGCGAAGGTCTTGGGCAAACTCTATAAAGAGTTCGTCAAAGCCAGTTAACTCAGGAGCTTGGGACGATGTCATTTAGGTTCTTCATGGTGTAGTCCAGATCATCCCGATCCTTGATTACAGCACCAAGAGTGTCAGCAGCACTCTTTTCATTTAAGTCGCTGGCACCAAC
>JBIPOM010000005.1:0-36346 GCA_044379175.1 Flavobacterium sp.
GGTATTATAAAGATGAAGCACAAACCGCAGAAGTAATTAAAAACGGCTATTTCCACACAGGAGATATTGGTGAAATTGATGCCGATGGCTTCTTAAAAATCACAGATCGTAAAAAAGAAATGTTTAAAACGTCTGGTGGAAAATATGTTGCACCACAAGTATTAGAAAATTCATTCAAACAATCTCGTTTTATCGAGCAAATTATGGTTATTGGCGATGGCGAAAAAATGCCAGCTGCTTTCATTCAGCCGGCATTTGATTTCGTAAAAGAATGGGCAATCAGACATAGTATTGATTTAGGAAATTCTAATGAAGACCTTTGCAACAATCCAAAAGTTATTGCACGTATTCAAGAAGATATTGATGAAGCCAACAAAAAATTTGGGAATTGGGAACAAGTAAAACGTTTTGAATTAACACCAGATTTGTGGTCAATTGATGCAGGGCATTTAACGCCAACTATGAAATTGAAACGTAAAATAATCAAAGAGAAATACCAAACCCTTTACGATAAAATTTATCAATCATAAATATGAAAAAATATATTTTTATTTCGTTAGTCTTCGCTTTTTTTTCTTGTAAAAAGAGCGAAGATTTTTCGTTACAGCGCTACCATACCTTTGACTCAAAAGAAGATCAATACACCGGCGGTATTAAAATGATTCCAATAAAAACACCAAAAGGCACTTTTAAGGTTTGGACAAAACGATTTGGTAACAACCCGAAAATAAAAGTATTGCTTTTACACGGCGGACCTGGTTTAACGCACGAATTGTATGAATCTTTTGAGGGCTATTTCCCAAAAGAAGGCATCGAATTTATTTATTACGACCAATTGGGTTCGTATTATTCCGACCAACCAAAAGACAAATCGCTTTGGACGAATGAACGCTTTGTGGAAGAAGTGGAACAAGTACGGATAGCACTTGGTTTAAACAAAGATAATTTTTACGTTTTAGGACAATCTTGGGGTGGGATTTTAGCGATGGATTATGCGTTGAAATATCAGAAAAATTTAAAAGGATTGATTATTTCTAATATGGTTTCGAGTATTCCGTTGTATAATAAATATGCACAAGAAGTGTTGGGTCCGCAGATGAAAAAAGAAGTGTACCAAGAAATTATGCAATTAGAAAAAAACAACGATTTTACCAATCCAAGATATACCGAATTGCTTTTTGAACATTATTACACCCAACATATTTTAAGAAAACCACAAAAAGAATGGCCAGAATCTATTACAAGATGTTTTAAACACATTAATTCTGAAGTCTATATTTCTATGCAAGGGTATAGCGAATTTGGCATAACCGGTGACGCTTATATTAAAAACTGGGATGTTTCTAAACGATTAAAAGAATTGACTGTTCCTACCTTAACCATTGGCGCAAAATACGACACTATGGATCCTGAACATATGAAATGGATGGCGACACAAGTGCAAAACGGACGCTTTTTATTTTTTTAAAAACGGCAGCCACTTATCACAATACGACGACCAAAAAACGTATTTTACAGGTGTAATTCAATTTTTAAAGGATGTGGATGAGAAGAAATTGTAGAAATCATTCTACAAAGAATATTGGAATTGATTTGTTAACTTTGGGAAAAGATAAAACTGGCGTTTGTTAGATATATTAAATTTGGGAATACTATTTTCAGAACATCATAAACAATGAACTTAAAAAAATACTTTTTACCGAAAGGATGGACAGAAAAAAAAAATTCTGAAGATTCTTATAGACTAAATATTCCTTCTGAACAAATTGATTCTTGGAAAGCAAAAAAATGGAAAAAAGATAACGTAGAAAAACTTATGAAAATAGATGGTTTCCATATGAAAGCAGACGGCAGAAGTGGAACTATCTATTTTGTAGAAGATAATAAGTTATGTGAAATTTATTTCGAAAGTTCAGCGGTAAAAGAATTTGATATTCTAATATTTTTTGATGAACTTTCTCATTGGGAATTACCAATACGAAAAGAAATGACCGAAGATAAAAAAAAACTAAATCTTGAAAAACTTAAAATCTGGTTGAAAGAGAAAAAACTAAAGTCTGATTTATAAACCATAGTCTGAAAATTATTTTTAGCAATCGCAAAAAATGCGGAAAATTCACGTTTATATTTCGCAAGCAATTTTATCTTTAAATGAAAATAATCTGTTCAGAAGTTCGCAAATTCTACAAACAACTGAGCGATAGCATTAATAAAAAAAGTTACATCAAAAAACATTAATACGACAATGATATATAAAGTTATAGAAGACGTAATAGGAAATTTCCCTTCTAAATACATGTCAATGTTAGAACAAATTTCTAATAGTCGAATCGTTCAGAAAGACAATGTTATTCTTTCACAAGGAAAATATTGTAATAATTTATGGTTCATAAATAAAGGTGCTGTAAAAGCATCTGAAATGATTGACGGAAATGAAAGAGTTTCACATTTTTTTTTAACTAATATGTTTTTTACTAATTATTATTGCTGGGTTACAAAAAATAAATCCGATTTGACATTCAAAGCTGTTGAAGAAAGTGAAATAATTGAAATTGACTATCACAAATTAGAAGACCTTTGTTCTAAATACCATATTTTTGATACCATTGGCAGAAAGATGGCAGAAAGAATTTTTGTGCAAGAGTATTTTAATAAAAAACTTCTTCTTAATTGTAATGCAAAACAGAGATATGAATACTTCGAAAAAGAACAACCTGAAATTTTTAAACATTTTGCCCTTAAAGATATAGCTTCTTTTATAGGAATTACTGATGTTTCACTCAGTAGAATAAGAAAAGAAAGAATGAAAAAGTAACGAACTTATCATTTGTTAAGTATCGTGTTATTGTGCAATTGTAATTTTGTATCATCATAAAAGTGTATTTTTTTATCAACTATGCAAAAAACAATCCTTATAACATTAATAATAATTCTTTTTCAAATACTAAACGGGTTCAAACCTATAGGAAACTCAACCTTAAAAGTAGAAGTAAGCAACTTTGAAAATAAACCTTCAACAAAAATATGGGTAAGTGTCTTTTCTGAAAAAGGATTTTTAGAAAAGTCTATTAAAACAAAATCTGTTATGATAGCAGGTAATAAAGTTCTCGTGGAGTTTGATTTACCTCAAGGTGAATACGCGGTTTCTTCATACCAAGATATAAACAGCAATGGAAAATTAGACAGATATTTTATTGGCAAACCAAAAGAGCCTTATGGGTTTAGCAACAATGTAAAGCCATTTGGCCCCCCAAGTTATAAGGACTGCAAATTTAACCTATCTAGTTCACCAAAGTTAATTTCAATCAAACTTTTAAATTAGTAAAAATGACAATTATAATCATATCATATGTCGTTAATATTTTAGTTGCAGGACTAATGGGTATGCTTCTTTTTTTTAATTTCAATAGAAAGCTTGGAGAAAGAATGGTTAAAGTATTTGGAGTAAATACTTCAGGAAGACAAATATTAGCTAGTTTATACTTGTCTATTGCTATCTTCAGTGTCTTTGGGCTTTTTAATGAAAACTATTTCATTAAAATAGCAATATTCCTTTTTCCATTTCAAATACTTTACAAAACACTAACTTTAATATCAGTTAAAGATAAAAAAAATCCAGTACCTTATGCTAATTTAGTAATAAGTATTTTACACATTTTTTCAGTTTACCAAATTATTAAAATTGGACTTTAAATTTACAAAAGTATGTACAAAAACTCGTCAGATTTTATATAAAAATAGTTACTAAAACAAGTTCAGCATGACAAAAGACAGGATGGATTTTGTTTGTCATACCGAATTCATTTCGGTATCTAAATAGTGTAAGTTGACGAAAACAAGTTCAGTATGACAAAACAAATAAATAAAATAATTAATCTGTAGTAGGCACCTTTTTCCCTAAACCCTAAACCTTATACCCAAAAAACTAATGCTCTTCGTCTTTTCCTAAAATTTTGGTATCTACAGGAATGGCAGGTTGAAACATAAGTGTTTGTTTGTAGTACAAATAAAAACCTTTGTTGGTTCGGAATTCGAAGTCTTTATATTTGAAGTTTTGGTCTTCACTTTCTCTTTTAAAAACAATGGATTCTTTAGAATCTGGTAAGAAAACTTCTGCAATTAAGCTGTCTTCTTCCACAAAGAAAAAGGCGTTTTTTCTTCTGGCTAATGAATCTCTTTCAATAGAAGTTAAGCGGTAACCTTCTTCAAAAACACGTACACATTTTTTGTACATATTCGACCATTTATAGCCCGCTTTTAAATCGCAACCATTTTCGTTTTTATCATCATTTACCTGATTTTTTACGATAGAATCCATTTCCATAGTATCTTTTGGTGGATTCTTTAAAATATAATCGCAAGAAAATAGCGATGTCAGTACTAAAATATATACAAGTTTTTTCATTTTTAATTTAGCGTTTCTTGATAAATTAAGGTTTCTACGGTTTCAAATTCGGTAGGTTTATCTGCATTATGAAAGTATTTAATCAGCACTTCGCCCCAAACTTTACCATCAGAAAAGTTAGCAATAATCCATCTATGATTTAAAATTTTTATGTTGTTTATCAAAAACGGATTGTCGCCAATTTGATCGTAAGAAACGTATTTATTTCCTTTTTTATCCGCGTTAAAAGCAGTTAAATCTTCTTTTACTTTCGTTTGTAATGCTTTTATATCGTACTCAAAATAATACTCTTGCGCATTTTCATTCGTAGCTAACGAAAACGTATCATTGTCGCGTAATTTTGCAATGGTATCTTGTGCTTTTTTTAATTCCTTTTTACTAATTGTAGATACTTCTTCGCTTCTTTTCAAGATGTTTGAAGAATTTACAAATTGAAAAATATTAATTAATACTGAAAATACGATTCCATAAAGCAATAAACTTTTTTTCATTTTTTATATTTATTTTATTTCTATTTCTAAATTATCGTAAGCCAAAAATACGTTATCTGGCAATTGTTTTTGTACTTCTTCGTGCAATCCTAAAATATGACTAATATGTGTTAAATACGCTTTTTTAGGTTGCACCAAATTTATAAAATTTATTGCTTCTTCAATGTTAAAATGCGTAGTATGTGGTTCAAAACGTAACGCATTGATAACTAACACCTCAACGTTTTTAAGTTTTTCTAATTCTGAATCTTCGATGGTTTTTACGTCCGTTAAATATACAACATCTTTTATTCTGTACCCAAAAACTTGTAAATTTCCGTGCCTCGCATTGATTGGAATTACAGTCTGATTTTTAATCGTAATATTCTGATTATTTACTACTTCAATGGGCAACACAGAAGGCGCACCTGGATATTTATTTTCTTTTTCAAAAATATAATCAAATCGTCTGGCTAAATTTTGCAACACACGCGAATGTCCGTAAACCGGAATGTCGCCTTGTTTGAAATAAAACGGACGAATATCGTCCAAACCAGCTGTATGGTCTGCGTGTTCGTGTGTAAAAAGCAAGGCATCAATATGCGAACAAGTACTGGTAAGCATTTGTTGTCGAAAATCGGGACCGCAATCAATTACTATAGAAAAATCTTCGTCGTGTATCCAAACAGCAACGCGCAATCGTTTGTCTTTTGTATCATCACTTAAACACACAAAATGTGTACTTCCAATTACTGGAATGCCTTGAGATGTACCCGTTCCTAAGAAGTATAATTTCATATGTTTGTGATTGACACGATAAAAAAGTTACTCGCTACTTTTAGAAGAAAAGTGCTTCTATATTGTAATGGTAGTAATTTCTTTTTTACAAAAATAACAAAATACTCTTGTTAAAACCTATAATTTACTAACTTTGCATTATATTTTAATTTGCCAAAAAACATATTTAAATAAATGACAACTGAAATCACATTAAGAGGAGACAAAGCTATTGAACAAATCCCTTCTACAAAGGACAAAGCACTCCGTATTAATTTAAACGAAAATATTTACGGAACCTTTGCCGAAATTGGTGCCGGACAAGAAACGGTAAGGCATTTTTTCAGAGCTGGAGCTTCTTCAGGTACGATTGCCAAAGCGATGTCTGCCTACGATAAAGATTTTAGTGATGCCATTTATGGAATTGAAGAAGATGGACGATATGTTACGGAAAGTAGATTAAGAAAAATGCTTACGCACGAAACGAAATTGATTGAAGCTCGTTTAAAAAGAGACAAGCACCCAAATAAAATGTTTTTTAGTTATGCGAATACCGTAGCGACTATTGATTTTGCAAAACAATTTAAAGGACACGGCTGGGTAGGAATTAAATTTCAAGTAGAACCTGACCAAGAATATAATGAAATTTTAATTCACATTCGTTTTAAAGAAAATGATGCACGTTTGCAACAAGAAACCTTAGGAATCTTAGGCGTAAACTTAATTTATGGCGCGTTTTACAAACACAATGATGCTAAAAAATTATTGCGTTATTTATACGATCATTTAGAAAAAGACCAACTTGAAATAGATACTATAAATTTCTCAGGACCAAGTTTTGCGGATGTAGACAACAGATTAATGAGTTTGCAATTGGTAAAATACGGTTTTACAGACGCCGTAATGTTCAATCCGGAAGGAAAAAATATTTTGCCTGCAGCCGTTTTGTACAAAAAAAATATTTTAGCGTTACGTGGTAGTTTCCGACCGGTTACTAAAGTAAATATGGATATGTATAAGCAATCATACGAGATGTTTATACAAGAAAATAAAGTAAGTAAAGAAAATACCTTTGTGGTTTTCGAAATTACCCTTTCCAACTTAAAAGCTGAAGGTGAAATTAACGAAAGAGATTTCTTAGATAGAGCAGAACTTTTATGTGCATTAGGGCAAACCGTAATGATTTCTAACTTTCAAGAATATTACAAAGTTTTAGAATATTTCTCCTCTTTTACAAAATCACGTACTGCTTTAGCAATGGGTGTGAGTAATTTGGTAGAAATATTTGATGAGAAATACTACCGTCATATGTCGGGTGGTATTTTAGAAGCCTTTGGTAAATTATTTTATAGAGATTTAAAAGTGTATTTATATCCGATGAAAGACCCAGAAACGGGTGAAATAATTACTTCAGAAAACTTAAAAGTACATCCAAGAATGAAAGAATTGTATAAGTTCTTTAAATACAACGGAAAAGTTACAGATATTGAAAACTATGATGCCAAAACATTAGATATTTTCTCCAGAAAAATATTAAAAATGATTGCTAAAGGCGAATCTGGCTGGGAAGATATGCTACCAGAGGGCACCGCAGAAATAATTAAAAAAGATAAATTATTTGGCTATCAAAAAGAAAAAGAAGTTGCTAAAATATAAAGTAATAAAAATCCCAAACTCTTATGAATTTGGGATTTTTTTATAATTGGAATTTGGAATTTGATTTTTGTTATTTGGAATTTAAATTTACACGTGTAACGCTCTATTTGCTGTTGCGGCTAAAGCGGCTTCTTTGATAGCTTCGGCAAAAGTTGGGTGTGCGTGTGACATTCTTGAGATATCTTCTGCAGATGCTCTAAATTCCATTGCGGTAACGGCTTCTGCAATTAAATCGGCACAACGAGCACCAATCATATGAACCCCTAACACCTCATCTGTTTTGGCATCTGCTAAGATTTTTACAAATCCGTCTGTATCGCCACCAGCTCTCGCTCTTCCTAATGCTTTGAATGGAAAACTTCCCGCTTTAAAATCGATGCCTTCAGCTTTTAATTCCTCTTCTGTTTTTCCAACAGCTGCCACTTCAGGCCAAGTATATACTACACCAGGAATTAAATTATAATCGATGTGTGGTTTTTGCCCTGCTAAAATTTCGGCAACTAGTACGCCTTCTTCTTCCGCTTTATGCGCTAACATCGCACCACGAACTACATCGCCAATTGCATAAATATTTGTTGCTGAAGTTTGTAAATGATTGTTGACTTCAATTTGCCCTCTATCTGTAACTTTTACTCCTGCTTTTTCTGCATGTAAACCATCCGTATAAGGACGACGACCTACAGAAACTAAAGAATAATCACCTTCTAATGTAATAATTTCTCCTTTTGCATTTTCTGCTTTTACAGTAACTACATCTCCTGCTCTATCCACAGATTGAACTTTATGAGAAGTATAAAATTTCATACCTTGTTTTTTCAAGACTTTTGTTAATTCTTTAGATAAAGAAGCGTCCATGCCTGGAATAATTCGATCCATAAATTCTACTACAGAAACTTGCGCACCTAAACGAAGATATACTTGTCCTAATTCGATACCAATAACGCCTCCACCAATAATTACTAAATGTTTTGGAACTTCTTTTAATTTTAAAGCCTCCGTTGAAGTAATAATTCTGTCTTTATCTAATTTGATAAAAGGTAATGAGGAAGGTTTAGAACCTGTAGCAATAATGATATTTTTAGATTCAATGATTTCTGAAGTACCATCTGCTTTAGTTACCTTAACAGAAGTCGCACTTTCGAAAGAACCTACACCTTCAAAAACAGTAACTTTATTTTTATCCATTAAGTATTTTACACCACCAGAAGTTTGGTCTACAACCGCTTGTTTTCTGGCAATCATTTTTTCTAAATTGACTTTTACTTCACCCGAAACTTCAATTCCGTGGTCTGCGAAATGTTGCAATTCTTCATAATGATGAGAAGAGGCCAATAATGCTTTTGATGGAATACATCCTACATTCAAACACGTTCCACCTAGTGTAGTGTATTTTTCAATAATGGCTGTTTTAAATCCTAATTGTGCACAACGAATAGCGGCTACATATCCTCCAGGTCCAGAACCAATAATGGTTACATCAAATTGACTCATAAATATATTTTATAAAATGTTACAGTATGTTTTAAAGTACAAAAGTAAGGTTTTTTCAATTAATTATTTATAGCTATATGGCGAAAAAACTTAACTATTTTTAATTCAACACAAATGAAGTAGAATTTTTTACTTCTCCAATCATAAAAGTACTGTGCGTACTTCCAATATGTTGCAAAGTGGTTAACTTAGTAACCATAAATTCTCTGTATTCTTCCATATCTTTAACGCAAATTTTAAGAATATAATCGTAATCACCACTTACGTGGAAACATTCTAAAACTTCGGTTAGTGTTACTACTTCTTTTTCAAATTCGGAAATTAAGTCTCTTGAATGTTTAATTAATTTAACATGACAAAACACTACAAATCCTTTATTTATCTTAGTTTTATCTAAAATGGTAGCATATTTACTAATAATACCTTCACGCTCCAATTTTTTTATCCGTTCATATACTGCGGTTACAGATAAGTTTAATTTACTAGAAAGTTCTTTTGTTGTTTTTTTAGAGTCGATTTGCATCAATTCTAATAATTTTTTATCGATTGCATCCATACATGTCGTAGTTTATATGTTAAAAATACATAAATAGAGTCTGCTCCACAGAGTTTCTAACTTCGTGGTGGCGATGAAAGTTCTCCGAACTTTACTAATCGGTCTGAGACCGAAAAACACTTCCTCAAAGTCGGGAGACTTAGAGGAGCGGCTCGTAATTTATTTGGTAAAAGTACACAAAAAACCTAAATTAATGATAAAAAATCTATAATTAATAACTATTTTAGATAAATAAACTAATTTTTAAGGTACTTATTGAAATATTAATTTATTATATTCAATTTTGATAGATAAAACAAAATCATCATGAGCCAATTTAATCCAGCCGATAACATACAAGATTTACAGTATTTTGGCGAATTTGGAGGGGTAAACCCTTCTATTTCAGATTCATCTACCTACACGTTTCTTTCTGCTAAAACGATGTTTGATACCTTTGAAGGTAACGCAGAAGGATGTTATTTATATTCTCGACATTCTTCACCTAGTAATTTGTATTTAGACAAAGCGTTAGCAGCAATGGAAGGTACTGAAACCGCTAATGTTTCTGCTTCTGGTATGGGCGCCATTACGCCAACAATTTTACAACTTTGCGGACAAGGCGATCACGTAGTTTCTAGCAGAACCATATATGGTGGAACATATGCCTTTTTGAAGAATTTTACCCCAAGATTTGGTATAAAAACTACTTTTGTTGACATTACTAAATTAGACCTAGTAGAAGCTGCTATAACATCATCCACTAAAGTTTTATACTGCGAAACCGTAAGTAATCCCTTGTTAGAAGTTGCAGATATTGCTTCTTTAGCTAAGATTGCTAAAAAGCACAATCTCAAATTAGTTGTTGACAATACATTTTCGCCTTTATCGGTATCGCCAGCTAAATTAGGTGCAGATATTGTAATTCATTCCTTAACAAAATACATTAACGGAAGTTCAGATACAGTGGGCGGTGTAACGTGTGCTAGCCAAGAATTTATAAACGATTTAAAAAACGTAAATTCTGGAGCAAGTATGCTATTAGGACCTACAATGGATAGTTTACGTTCAGCATCGGTAATGAAAAACTTAAGAACGTTACATATCCGAATGAAGCAACACAGCCACAATGCAATGTATTTGGCACATAAATTTGAAAAAGACGGTATCAAAACCGTATATCCAGGATTGGCTAGTCATCCTAGTCATGAAATATATAAAAATATGATTAATCCAGAATATGGTTTTGGAGGTATGATGACGATTGATGTAGGAAGTTTAGAAAAAGCCAACACCTTAATGGAATTAATGCAAGAAAGAAACTTGGGTTATTTAGCCGTAAGTTTAGGATTTTACAAAACGCTTTTTAGCGCACCTGGAACATCCACTTCATCAGAAATTCCATTAGAAGAACAAGCAGAAATGGGTTTAACAGATGGATTAATTCGTTTTTCTATAGGTTTAGATAACGATATTGAAAGAACCTATCAAAGTATGCATACTTGTATGAAAGAACTAAATATTTTGTAAAAGAATTGAATTGTAAAAGATTTAAGTATATTTGAAAAAATTTTAATTTATGGCACAACAAAAAACATCTGCAGCTTTTATTGCAGCTTCATGGATTGCAATGGGCGCAGGAACAATAGGTTATTTAGTCGGTTTAGCAAGAGCTGAAATGCTTCTAAATGAAAAAGGGTATTATTTCACGGTATTAATGTTTGGAATGTTTGCCGTAGTTTCACTTCAAAAAAGTGTTAGAGATAAACTGGAAAAAATTCCAGTAACCGATTTGTATTATGGAATATGTTGGTTTGCCACAATACTATCTATTGTTTTATTAGTAGTAGGATTATGGAACGCTACTATTTTACCAAGTGAAAAGGGTTTTTATGCCTTTGCCTTTCTTTTGGCACTATTTGGTTCAATTGCAGTTCAGAAAAACACCCGAGATAATATGAATATTGAATAAATTCATAAAAAACATCAAAATCCGATTTAGCAATGAGTCGGATTTTTTTGTAACAATTTCTTAGATTTACCAACTAATTACCAACTAAATAATTTATTAATGAAAAACTATATTTTAAGCTTCCTTTTAGTTGGAAGTATGACTTTTGCACAAAAACTAACTATAGAAGAAACCGTAACTGGACCAAGAAAGTACGCACCAACCTCATTGGTAGGTCAACAATGGAGAAAAGATTCAAAATCCATAACCTATTTAAGTTCAGATTTTACTAATTTATTGGAAAAAAGCGCTACAAATGGCTGGAAAGAAACTGTTTTAGCTACAAAATCAGAATTTGAAGCGGCTTTAAAAGTAGCATTTACTGGAGAAGAATTTGCTATACGCACTTTTCCTTTTTCTATTAAATGGCAAACCAATGCTACTTTTGAAACAGAAATAGCATCTAAAACAAATCAATATAAAATAGTTTATGATGTAACTACAAAAAAAATCACATCAAAAATTGGGTATTCTATTGAAGGAAGTCAAGCTTGTTTCTCGGCTAATAATGCTGTGGCTTGGTTAAAAGACAATAACATTAGAATTACATCAAACAATACAACCATTGAAGTTACAAACGATGAAAACGCAGCTATCGTAAACGGTTCAGATTATGTACACCGTCAAGAATTTGGTATTGATAGAGGAATGTGGTGGAATGCTTCAGGAACGCAATTGGCGTATTATAGAAAAGACGAAACCATGGTAGGTAATTATCCAATTATCAACTGGAACGAACGTGAAGCGGTTAACAAAGACCTAAAATACCCAATGGCAGGTATGACCAGTGAGCAGGTTACTTTAGTACTATACGATGTGGCTTCAGGGAAAAAAGTAACGCTACAAACTGGAGAACCAAAAGAACAATATTTAACCATGGTAACTTGGGAACCTTCTGGGAAATATATTTTTATTGGGGTGTTAAATCGCGACCAAAATCATTTAAAATTCAATAAATACGATACTACAACAGGTGCTTTTGTAAAAACGTTATTTGAGGAAAAAGCTACAACTTGGGTAGAACCACAACACGCTTTGACATTCGTGCCAAACAATCCGAATCAATTTATTTATCAAACAGATTTTAATGGATACAATCAAATGTATTTATACACTACCGATGGGAAATTACTAAAAAACTTAGGTTTCAATGATGTAGTGGTTACCAATTTATTAGGTTTTGATGCTAGCAACACAAAAATAAATTACATCGGAACAGCAAATAATGGATTAGACAGACAATTATATCAAGTAGATATAAAAACTGAAAAAACAGTGCAATTGACTACTATTTCTGGAACTCATAATGCTTCTGTTTCTTCTGATGGTACGATGATATTAGACCAATACAGTAATGCAACCACACCAAATGAAATTTCTGTTTTAAACATAAAAACAAGAATGACAACTACCACTTTGGTAAAAGCTGATAATCCGTTTACAGGAAAAATCGATATGCCAAGAATTGAGATGGTTACACTAACAGCTGCAGATGGTACAACACCATTAAACGGAAGATTAATTTATCCAGCCAATTTTGATGCAACTAAAAAATACCCGGTAATGGTGTATGTTTATGGTGGTTCGCACGCACAATTGGTAACTAACAAATGGTTAGGTGGCGCGGGATATTTTGACATGTATATGGCGCAACAAGGTTATGTGGTGTTTACATTAGATAACCGTGGAAGTGATGCTCGTGGCAAAAAATTCTGTGATGTAACGCACCGAAATTTAGGCGTAAACGAAATGGCAGACCAGATGAAAGGTATCGCATTTTTAAAATCGAAATCATTTGTAGATTCGGATAAAATTGGAGTTTTCGGATGGAGTTTTGGTGGGTTTATGACTACTTCGCTACTTACTTCGCAACCTGATATATTTAAAGTAGGTGTAGCTGGCGGTCCGGTAATTGATTGGAAATACTATGAAATTATGTACGGAGAACGCTATATGGATACTCCACAAGACAATCCAGAAGGCTACGCAAAGACATCTTTGTTGGATAAAGTTAAGAATTTAAAAAGTCGTTTGTTAATAATTCACGGAGCGCAAGACCCAGTTGTTGTGCAACAGCACAGTATGAATTTCATTGAAGCGGCTATAAAAGCAGGAAAACAAGTGGATTATTTTTTATATCCAAATCATGAACATAATGTGAGTGGTAGAGATAGAATTCATATGTATGCCAAAATTGCGGATTACTTTGATGTACATTTGAAAAAGTAATGAGTCAATTCGACAATATGTCGATTAGTCAATAAAATTAAAATCCGTCCCGAAGTAATCGAGACGGATTTTTTTTGTAAGTTTGAATACAAAATATATAACATAAATTATGATGAAATCTATTTATTTGTTTAGTATCCTTTTTGCATTTTCTGGATTTTCTCAAAACTCGGAAACAACAATTTATGAAATAATTGATAAAATTTCGGAAGCAAGAATTGAAAAAGACGTTGTAAAATTGGCCAATTTTGGCACAAGAAACACTTTTAGTGACACGGTTTCTAATACTAGAGGAATTGGGGCTGCAAGACGATGGATAAAATCTGAATTTGATCTGATTTCTAAAGACTGTAAAAACTGCTTGGACGTTTTCTATCAAAAAGATTTTGTTACTACTAATGATGGGGAGCGCGTGCCCAAAGACACTTGGATAGTAAACGTGGCGGCGGTACAAAAAGGAACCAAATATCCAAATAGGTATATTATAATGACGGGCGACATAGATAGTAGAAATTCAGATACTATGGATTTTACAACTGATGCCCCAGGAGCAAATGACAATGCTTCTGGAATGGCAGGAACTATAGAAGCTGCTAGGATATTATCACAATATAAATTTGAAAACAGCATTGTTTATTTAGGACTTTCAGGTGAAGAACAAGGCTTGTTTGGAGGAAAAGGTTTTGCAGAATATGCTAAGAAAAATAATTGGGAAATTATTGGTGTACTAAATAATGATATGATTGGTAATATTGAAGGAATAGACGGCGTAATTGATAACAGAACGTTTCGAATTTTCTCTGAACCTACATCTCCCACAGATACAGAAAAAGAAGCAAACAGTCGTAGATTTTATGGTGGTGAAGTAGATGGCATATCACGTCAATTAGCCCGATACATTCACAAACAAACGCTTTCATATCTTCCAGAAATGAATCCAATGCTGATTTATCGTTTAGACAGATTTGGACGTGGCGGCCACCACAGGCCTTTCAATGATTTAGGATTTGCTGGTGTTCGAATTATGGAAGCGCACGAAAACTACAACAGACAACACCAAAATTTAAGAACGGAAAACGGAATAAAATACGGTGATGTTATAGAAGGTGTTAATTTTGAATATGTAAAAAAACTAACTGCTGTAAATTCAGTGGCATTAGCAACATTAGCCAGCGCTCCTCCTGCACCAAAAAATGTCCTTATTGGCGGGGCTGTTGAAGCCAGTGTGAAATTAAAATGGGATAAAATTGAAAATGACGATCAAATCTTAGGTTATAAAATATATTGGAGACTAACTACCGATTTTCAATGGAATCATTCGAGATTTGTAGGGAACACAGACAACTACACCTTGAAAAACTTTGTAATTGACAACCATTATTTTGGCGTGGCGACAGTTTATAAAAACGGGTTTGAAAGCATGGTGGTTTTTCCTAAAGATATTATTAGAACTTCTTTTAAAAGAAAGTAATTTGTCCATAAAATTAAAATCCGTCCAGAAGTATTCGAGACGGATTTTGTATTTATGTTATGACATTTAAGACAATTTACTGATAAACTTCGAATAGGGATCTTTAAACTGAAAGCCGTCTTCAGTTCTTTCCTTTGATAGTTTATTGTATTCTACTAAAGCCCAAAGAATAAATTCTTTAAGGAAATACTTGTCTGATATTGCAATTTCTGGTTGGTATTTTTGAATTAATTTTTCTAATGGTTGTACCTCATCTAGAATATTTTTATATGCCACATCGGAGCAATCGTCCGTCATTTCAAAACCTGATTCATTGAAAAACCATTCCGTAATTTCGGTGTATGGCGTGGTTACATCTTGTTTTTCTAACTTTTCAATTTTAGGAAAATAACCCGGGAAAAAAGTATGAATCGCATTGGCAATTAAGTATTGTGCCACTACTCCTGCTCCTTCTTGTTCGCCTTCGTAAACCAATTCTACTTTTCCAGTTATGGCTGGTATAATTCCTAAAAAGTCAGACAAACGAACTGTTGTTTTTTCTTCTCCATTTAGTAATGCTCTGCGTTCGGCAGTGCTAATTAAATTCTCATAAGCAGTAATACTCATTCGAGCGGAAACCCCACTTTTCGCATCTATGTATTCGGATTCTCTAGCTTCAAAACCTACTTGCTCTAACAAATCTTTTGCTAAATTAGGCACGTGCACTAAAGACGTTTGATTTTCATCTAACTTAGCTTCTTGCGTGGTTATAATTTTGGCAATTTCAATAGTTTCTGGATAATGTGTTAAAATTTGGGAACCAATTCTGTCTTTTAAAGGCGTTACTATACTACCACGATTGGTATAATCTTCTGGATTTGCGGTAAAAATAAATTGCAAATCTAAAGGCATTCTTAATTTAAACCCACGGATTTGAATGTCGCCTTCTTGCAAAATATTGAATAACGCCACTTGAATACGGGCTTGTAAATCAGGTAATTCGTTAATTACAAAAATACATCTGTTCGCGCGAGGAATCATTCCGAAATGGATCACACGTTCATCTGCATACGATAATTTTAAATTGGCCGCTTTTATTGGATCTACATCACCAATTAAATCGGCTACAGTTACATCTGGAGTGGCTAATTTCTCGAAAAAGCGTTCGCTTCTGTGTAACCAAGAAATAGGGGTATCGTTTCCTTTTTCAGCAATTAAATCTAGTGCAAAACGAGAAATTGGATGTAACGGATCGTCATTAATTTCAGAACCGGTTACAAACGGAATGTATTCGTCTAAAAGTTCGACCATTTTACGAGCCAAACGTGTTTTTGCTTGTCCGCGTAAGCCTAGTAAATTAATATTGTGACGTGATAAAATAGCACGCTCCAATTCTGGAATTACAGAATTTTCAAAACCATGAACACCTGTAAAAGTCGGCTGCTTGGCTATTAGTTTGTTTCTTAAATTGGTACGTAACTCCTCTTTTATATTTTTGGATTGATAACCCGATGCAATCAAATCACCTAATGTTTTCAAATTTTGTATGTCGTTATTCATATTATCTTTATTGTGAATGGTTCTATTTATTTTTGGTATTTATTTTAACTTCTTTTTTCTGTTGGCTTCGTAATCTTGGAAAATCATTTCTCCC
Source organism: Flavobacterium sp. (assembly GCA_044379175.1). Lineage (GTDB taxonomy): Bacteria > Bacteroidota > Bacteroidia > Flavobacteriales > Flavobacteriaceae > Flavobacterium. Next base: position 16,679 of record JBIPOM010000005.1, read on the forward strand.
AATCCACTTAAACCCGTGTAGAACGCTTTTCCTTGATTGGCTTCGGTAAATTTATCAACAAATTGTTGTAAATAAGGATCGTTGGCAATCATAAAAGTGGTTATTGGAATATGTAATTTTCTGGCTTGAGCGGCTTGCGTATAGCATTTTTCAACAATATACTCGTCTAAACCGTTACTGTTCATATAATACGTGCCATCTTTTTCGCGAACGCAGCTTGGTTTCCCATCGGTAATCATAAAAATTTGTTTGTTCGTATTGCGTTTTCTTCGCAGCATATCCATTGCCAATTGCAAACCAGCAACCGTATTGGTATGATAAGGTCCTACTTTTAAAAATGGTAATTCTTTTATAGAAATAGGCCAGGCATCGTTACCAAAAACTAAAATATCAATAGTGTCTTTCGGATAACGAGTAGTAATAAGTTCCGCTAACGCCATGGCTACTTTTTTTGCAGGAGTAATTCGGTCTTCACCATACAAAATCATGCTGTGAGAAATGTCTATCATTAAAACGGTGCTCATTTGCGATTTGTAGTGCGTATCTTCAATTACTAAATCATTTTCAGTAAGTTGAAAGTCGCCTATTCCATTATTAATTTGTGCATTTTTTAAACTTTCCGTTAATGAAATTCGGTCTAACCCATCACCAAAAGTATAACTTCTAAGTTCGCCTGTAAGTTCATCGCCACCGCCAATTTGTTTTGATTTGTGATTGCCACTACCCGATTTATTAAGATTTCCAAATATTTGATCTAGTGCTGCTTGTCGAATAAGACGTTCTGTTTTTGAGGTAATGGTTACTTCACCTGTTCCATCACCAGTAATTTCTTCACGAATGAATCCTTTTTTCTTTAAATCTTCAATAAAATCTTCAATGGTGTATTCAGGAGTTGTTAATTTGTATTCAGCATCTAATTCACGTAACCAATCTATGGCCTCATCAAAATCGCCAGAAGTATGTACGATTAATTCTTTAAAAACACCGAAAAGCACTTCAAAAGGTGTCTTAAATGGCTTTTCATACGTTTTAAAATAAAATCCTTTTTTCATATATGTAAAATTTATTTCTTAGAGGTCATATATGGTATCGCCTTTTTATTTATTGGTGTTTGCTTACGCAAACTTGTTGTTAATGGCGATTTCAATTTTTAAAATTACAAGGATACTTTTAAATGACAAGAAAACGAATGCTAATATTTAGTTAAAACTAATAAAACTTACCATCCACATAAAACCAATTATTTTGGAAAAGTATAAATGATGATTTTTCGTGATGTATTTGTGGAATTTTATTTTCGTCTAAATAGTAGGCTTTAAATTCTACTGAGTTTTCGGCACTATTAATGATTTCTAATTTTTGCCAAGTATTCTGTTGTGCCCAAGCCAAAATATCTGATTTATTCGTATATTTTTTTTGAGATATGTGTGTCGTATTATACAAATATTCGGCATTATGAAGACAAAATGCTGTAAATCTGGAACGCATTAATTTTTCTGCAGTAGGTGCTTTTATTTCTTCTTGAATATAAGGCAAACAACATTCTTGTAAAGTAAATTGACTCCCGCAAGGGCAAAGGCTAGTGTGATCCATTTTGAATTTTAAGTAATAAATGTGAAAGTAAAACCTGATATTTACTTAATTCAATTAAATGGGTATCTAAAACCACTTCATCAATTAAATTTTCCACTTCATCACTCACTTCTAGCAAAAAAAACTGGGCATTTTCCCATTCTTTTTTGGCAATTAAATCAATAATTAGTTGAACTTTTGGTTTTAAATTAATTAGTTGTTGTATTGGCATTATTGGTTTTTAAGCGATTGCTTGTATTGTTCTAAAATAGACGCTTTTTTGGCTGCAGACGTTTGTTTTGTTTTTTGAATTTTCTTCAAGTGATTGTCCAATTGTTTTTTATGCTTGTCTTTATTTATGGCATTATTTCTTCCCATGTTGCAAAATTTTCTTCAAATTTACGAAACTTTCATTGGTATTAGTCAATTCTGTTAGCATTTTCGATTTAATTTCTTCAAAATCATCGAAAACTAGGTGTTTCGCCCAAATTGTAGTTTGTAATACATTTTTGATTTCTTTACTTCTTTTTGCCGTATCCGATGCATTTCTGAGTAGTTGATGTGCGTAATCGGGATGGTTTTTATGATTAAAATGCACTTCGTTTTTGACTTCATTACATTCAATAAAAAACAATTTTTCGGTTTCATTATTTGGATAAAAATCTGTCCAATTTGCAAATCCAACAATTTCAGTTTGATTTTTATAGTCAGCATTAGTTATTAGTCGCCAACGGCAATTGGCGGCTCTTCCCCAATGGTTTGATTGTCTATAAACACCTAATTCTGTGAAATAATAGGCACTTCCAGAAGCACTTTTATAGCCCAATTTCAAATCTACCACAACAGTACTTTCTACTTGCTGAAACAAGCAAAAGGTATGTTTGTGAAAATTAGTACGATTGTACATTAAAATTCTCCTAATTTTAGTTCCCAGACTGTTTTTTTGTTAAAACCAAACGTCTTTTGAACTGGAAACAAGTATACTTTTTGAGTAAAGTTATACGTTTTAGTTACTGATTTAGTTGTCACTAACAATTGATATTTAATATTGAAACTATTTTCGTTTACAGCAATGTTTTGAATGCCATTGATACTAACAACAAACTTATTTTCTTTACAAAATTGTAATAATTGTAAAAGTGTTATTTTTTGATTCGTTCCATTAATAAAATCTTCAACTAAAACCTTTTCAGAGAAATACATTTGTTGAACTGATTTATCGATTTCCATTTGTAAATCAGTGGTATCCGATTGACTATACAACGCCAAATAAGTATAAAAATCTGTAATAAGTTGCTCGCTTTTACTAGCGTAAGCTAAAATAACTTTAGTATTAAAATTAACTGCAATTGAATTGGAATTCATTGTTTTTTTGGAAACGGCATCTGTCAAAGAAACGGCCTCTTTGTGAGATTCATTTCTACCAGCACTTTGCCCAAACAAAAAGATTGGAAAAATTAGTAAACTATAGTAAATAATTTGTTTCATTTTATTCTGATATTAATCTTAAAAAAGATATTTTGTTGTCGTTTTCTTGTTTTAATTCTACAATTTTTAATTTTTTTAATGATGCAGAAGGTAAGGTTACTCTTTGAGAAAATTCTTGTTTATTAAAATATTCTGCGCCTAACTCATTTGGTAACATCACCATAACTTCTAAATTGTCTGATAAAATTTTATTTAGTTGTTCTTTTCTAGTTTGCCAATCTTTAATGTCGCTTTTCATAAATGCTTTCAGCATCATGGCATAATCATTTGGATTTAGCTCTACTTTTGCAATGGGTTCATTTGGTAAAACAGTAATTTCTTTTGGCTTATAAAATGTACTTTTAAGAACTACTTTAGTGGGTTTATCTATATTTAAAGTTGAAGAATTTATGTCAATTTGTTTTTCTAAAGCATCTTCAATAACATAGGCTTTCACTTCTTCTTTTGCAATAGAATCCTTGGTAAAACTATTTTGAAATTCTAATTTTTGTTCTTTTTTTAAAGCCAACTTCCAAATTGTAAATCCAACGATTAAAACTCCAAACAACAACACCCAAATTCCAAATTTCTTACTGAAACTATACTTTACATTCTTATTGTTATTTACATTGCTATTGTCATTGCTATTGTCATTGCTATTGTCATTGCTTTTAAACACAAACTCATCCCAACCTGATTTACCAACATACACACTCAAAATATCTAACATGTCTTTTCGAGGTAATTTTTGGTTGTTTTCAGGTTTCAAATGGGTATACATCCACTTTTCGCTAACGGTTTGTTTCGTTTTTTGTTGAATATCATCAATTAAATTTACAATATCTTGAGTAGTAAAACTTTTCCAACTTCCATTAAAATAAGGATAACTATTTTGGTATTGTTCCAAAACGCTATTTTTAAGTAGATAAAATAGTTCTAAATCAGTCATAAATTGCTTTTCAAAAGTAGTTAAACATGATTATTCGTAGCTGTAAAACTGCTGTAAATGTACTGAAAATAGTTTACAATGAGTAAACAGTGGTTTTGCTAAGAAAAAATTATCTTGGTTTTCTAAGTTTGCCTTGTTAAACTTTTAAAATCAAAATAACATGAAAAATTTAAACACGGCATTCGCAACCATTTTATTAGTAATTAGTACTACAACATTATTTGCACAACATTCTGGAAATGTAAATCAGGATGAATTATCAAAAAAAGAAATGAGTGGCAATTTCAATTACCAAAATCCAAATGCCTATCAAAATCGAGTTGTGCCAACTATTCAGACATCGTATAGTAATGATAACGAAATGGTTATTACTATAAAAGGAATTTACAACGAAAAAGCGAGTTGTCAGAAAGCTGTTTTTAGTGTGTTGCAAGTTGGAAAAACCGCTGAAGAAGTTACGGATTTAATGGATCAAAGATTGGAGTCTGTAATGCAACAATTAAAAGCGTTTAATGCGGAAATTGAAGTAATAACAGATATGATTTCGTTTGTTCCTATGTATGATTTTGAGGTTACAAAAAAACTTTTTAATCCGAAAACGTATAACGAAAAACCTAGTGGATTTGAATTAAAAAAGAATCTTATTATTAAATTTAAAAATACCAACGATTTAAACAAGATTATGAATGTGTGTGCCAAACAAGAAATCTACGATTTGGCAAAAGTAGATTATGTGACCAGTAATTTAGATCATATTAGAGATGTGTTACAACTAAAAGCATCAGAAGAATACAAACAAATGTTAACCAATTATTCAGCCATAATGAATACCGATTTATTTAAAAAAGAAAAAACGTTGGTGGAAGGTTATACAACTTTATATCCAATGGAAAGCTACAAAGCATATTCGGCTTATAGCCAAGCAGCAACCAACTTTTCTCCTGATAGTCAGGTTAACAATATCAGAAAAAATACTACGCAATTTTACGACGCTTCTTTAGCAAAATCACACACTTTTGTAGTAAATGCTGATATTACGGAACCTACTATTCAAATATTTTACGATTTAACTATACGAATTAAATTACGTGAAGACCAACTTCCAAAAAACACAATTATCAGAAACAACAGATATTATATTATTACTGCCACTGGCGATATTAAGCCTTTAGTTTTATAATACTATATGTTCATTTATCAATCTTCACTTTTAATTCATACTAAATTAGAGGTGAAGATTTTATGATTTTAGTAAGATTTTATTAATCCTAAAAAAAATAATACCTTTGCTTCAAATTAAAAATAAAACTGAATTTTTCAGAATAACCAATTATAAAAAAAAAATGAAACAAGTAGTACTATTAGTATCGGCATTATTATTAATTTCTTGCAATAAATTTAAAGTTGAAGGAACTGCAAAAGGTGTTAAAGATGGCACAAAAGTATATTTAGAAGGCGCTGGTGAAATGGGTCCAGTACCTATGGATACGGTAACGATCAAAGAAGGTAAATTTAAATTTGAAGGCAAAAGCGAATTACCCGAAATAGGCATTATAAGTATTGATGGAGTTATAGATCCGCAATATCAATCGAAAAAAGCACTACCTTTTATTATTGAAAAAGGTACAATAGAAATTTCTTTTGACACTAAAGACATTCAGAAATCTAAAATTTCAGGAACTGCAGATAATGATTTGTTTCAAAAATATACAGATGAATCAATTAGCATTAACAAACCTCTTGTTGATTTTCAGAAAAAAAATAATGAGGCAATGAAACAGGCAATGGAAACAAAAAACATAGCTGTACAAACGGAATTAAATGAAGCATATGGCAAATTAGCACAAGCTGTTTCTGCTAAAATGGATGCTAAATCAAGAGATTTAATTAAAAACAATCCAAGTTCGATTTTATCAATGCTATTTCTTGAAAACTACGTAAGTAGAGGGATGATGCAAGGAAAAGAAGCCAAAGAGGCTTTTGAAAAATTAGATAAAAAATTACACAATACCAAAAGTGGTAAAAATGTAAAAAAAGCACTGGGAATTGACGTTAAACCAGCTGCTAAAGAAAAAAAAAAGTAGTTAAAGCACCTGATTTTTCATCTAAAACTCCAAATGGTAAAACTGTTTCGTTAAAAGAATCGTTAGGCAAAGTTACTGTTATTGATTTTTGGGCTTCATGGTGTGGTCCATGTAGAGAAGAAAACCCAAATGTTGTTGCTATTTATAATGAATTGCACAATAAAGGTTTAAATATCATTGGTGTTTCATTAGACGAAGATGCTGACAAATGGAAAGCGGCTATTGCTAAAGATAAATTATCATGGACACAAGTTTCTAATTTAAAAGGTTGGGAAGATCCGATAGCAAAGGCGTATGAAGTTGATGGCATTCCAGCCACATTTATTTTAGATGCAAAAGGCAATATTGTAGCTAAAAACCTTAGAGGTGATGAATTGAAAGCTAAAGTAAAAGAAATATTAGGTATAAGATAATAAATAATTATCCCATTTTGTTGGTTCATACAAAATGGGATTTTTTTATGTTTTTAGTTATCAGAACGTTATAAAATATTTTATACATTCCCTAAAAATAAGTTTGCAACAATAAAAAACAATTATATATTTGCAATCGAAATGGCCTGGGGAGATACTCAAGCGGCCAACGAGGGCAGACTGTAAATCTGCTGTGAAAACTTCGCAGGTTCGAATCCTGCTCTCCCCACAAAAGCACTTCTAACGAGGTGCTTTTTTTATAGTTATTGGTAAAATATCTAAAAACTACTTTCATACACTTTCGATACACTATCTATACACTAACTACGGAGTAGCTATACACCATCTACGAAGTAACTCTGTTTTTAAAGTACAAAAAAACTGATAAACTTTATATCAAGAATTTTTGAGAATTATTTTTATATTTGTTTAAGAAAGCAACTAAAATATGAAATGGAACGCCAAAATAATCAGCCACAAAGGAACGCCAAGAATTGCTATTTTTTTTGAAAAAGATGCCACATTAATAGGCCGAATAAAAACGTTTGAAGATGCACTATGGAGTGCTTCAAAACGCTACTGGCATTTACCAGATACAGATCAAAACCGCTTACATTTTAAACTTCCTTTAGCACCTACTTTACTACCTAATGCTGAAGGTATAGCCAGTATTGATACATTTAAACGCTATTTATTATCAAAAAGATATAGCCCAAATACTATAAAAACATATAGCGAAGCATTAAAATCATTTTTAACGTTTTGCAACACAAAAGCGATAAAAGACATTAGCAATGATGATGTTATTGCTTATAACAATGATTACATTTTAAAGCATAATTTATCTTCATCATATCAAAATCAAATCGTTAATGCCATTAAATTATATTTTAAAATTGTAAAAGAGACCGCAATTGAAATAGATAAAGTGCATCGACCAAAACGAGAAAAAGTATTGCCTAATGTTTTGAGTAAAGAAGAAGTCCTTAAAATAATTGATACAACTGAAAACTTAAAACACAAAACCTTACTAGCCTTAATTTATTCTGCTGGGCTTCGTATTAGTGAAGCGCTAAACATGAAACCAAAAGATATTGATAGTGTACGAATGTTAATTCATATAAAAAATGCTAAAGGAAAAAAAGACAGATACACATTGTTGTCAGAAAAAGTATTGTTGTTACTTCGTGAATATTATTTAGTATACAAACCTAAAGAATATTTATTTGAAGGACAATTTGGAGGAATATATAGCAGTAGAAGTGCTCAAATTATTTTAAAACAAACCGCAGAAAAAGCTGGAATAAGAAAACCGATAACACTTCATACACTAAGACACAGTTTTGCTACACATTTACTTGAGAGCGGTACCGATTTGCGTTATATTCAAGATTTATTAGGTCATAGCAGTCCGAAGACCACAATGATTTACACTCATGTAACAAACGATAGTTTGAAAAAAATAAAAAATCCTTTTGATGTGTAAGTTTTTTATTCTAAATTTGGTAGGCTTAATAAAAATAAGCGAAATAAAAGTAAGCAAAACTTTCGCCAATCTTGCCAATTTGGAATAAAAGTAGTTTGAAAGTTTCGCATATATACAAGTTAGCTGTGATTTTAGAACGACACACCGAAAAACGAAATGAATAGACACGAATATTTCAAACTTTTTCACGACATAGATACGACAGATTACGACTTGCTGACCAAAAACTTGAAGTCAAAATCTTTCAAGAAAGGAGATTTCATAACAGTTCCAGGACAAATTCAACGAGAACTATACTTTGTAAAAAGTGGTGTTCAGATGTCATATTTTGACGCTGAAAATAAAACTCACGTAATTGCATTTACTTATCCACCAAATTTGTGTGCTATTCCTGAATCATTTTCTTTTCAAATTCCCTCAAAATACTTTTTGACTTGTCTAACGGACAGCGAATTGGAATACATCACTTTTAATGAGCTACAAAAACTTTTTGAGCAATCGCAACAAATAGAACGGCTTTTTAGACGAATGACAGAAGCTGTTTTGGCAGGAATTATTAACCGTCATATTGAATTGCATAGTATGACTATTGAAGAACGATATAAAACTTTTTGTCAACGAAGCCCTCATTTACTTCAAATTGTGCCTCATAAATACATAGCTTCCTATTTAAGTATAGACCCAACAAATTTTAGTAAGCTATTTAATTCAGTAAAATTCTAAACTTGGTATAGACCAAGATTTAACTTGAAAATGAGAGCGAACTTTGCCGCAGTTTTAATCATTAACAAATTAAATTATGGCAAATAATTGGCTTAATAAATCAGAGTATCCGTTTAACTCAAAATATTTTGAGATCAGCGGACAAAAATTGCACTTCATTGACGAAGGAAAAGGAGAAACCATTTTATTTGTTCACGGCACACCTTCGTGGAGTTTTGACTATCGCAACGTCATTAAAAATCTGAAAGAAAATTTCAGATGTATTGCTATTGACCATATTGGTTTTGGACTTTCAGACAAACCCGAACATTACGACTACACAACAAAAAATCATAGTAAGACACTTGAAAAATTTGTACTTGAAAAGCAGTTAAAGAACATTACACTTGTTGTTCACGATTTTGGCGGACCAATTGGGTTAAATTTCGCAATTCAAAACCCCGAAAAAATCAAAAACTTGGTAATCCTTAATTCGTGGCTATGGACTAGTGAAAATGACCCTGACTACATTAAACTTAAAAAGGTATTGAAAAGCCCATTGCTTCCTTTTCTCTATCGTTATTTAAACTTTTCACCAAGATTTATTTTACCGCAGTCTTTTGGGGACAAAAAGCTAAGCCAAGATTTATTAAAACAATATACCAAACCATTTGCCGACAAAACTCAAAGAAACGGAGCATTATCATTTGCAAAATCGTTACTTAATGACCAGAAATGGTTTGAAGAACTTTGGAACAAACGAAATTCAATTTCAGACAAACCGACATTATTCATTTGGGGAATGAAGGATTCTGTAATCAAACCTCATAACCTTGAAAAGTTTCAAAGTGGTTTTACAAACTTTAAGACTGTTAAACTTGAAACAAGTGGACATTTTCCCCAAGAAGAGCAACCTGAAAAAGTTATAAATGCTATCTTTGACTTCTTGACGGAAAAGAAAAACCACAGCTAACAGCCGTTTTGCAAAAGCGGGGGTTTAGTGCTAAATTGAACATCTGGTTTTCAAAAGAAGTTTAGTGCTAAATTGAAAGTAAGTGCTGAAAATCCCCGCCTTCGCAAAGCTGCAAAACGTTGGGAAAAATCGCCCTTCGGGACAATTTTTCCCAATGACCGCTCGGCTACGCCGACAGTCGGGAAACCATCGTTGCTTCCGCACGACGTTCTCCCAACTGTCGCCTTTGACGCATTTCAATTCGGAACTTGTTCCTCTTGAAACAACGACAAAGCCGCGCGGTCATTAGCAATAATTTTAAAAAATCTGCAAAATTGAAATTTAGAGAATGAAAAGAACAATTAAAATAGTAGCTACTCTCCTATTCATTTTATCGGTATTTCTTTATTTGAATTTTTTCTCAAGTTTCGTTTTTCCTTGGCAAAAAGAAGATGCAATTAAGACGACTTTATATTGGGGAGGATTGGCAAAACTACCAATAGAAATGGAGAATATAAAAGTTAGAAAAGAAGGAAGTGCTTTCTCTAGAACTTTTATTATTGAATTTAACGCAACCCAAAAGCAAATTGAGAATTGGATTATTAACAGCAAAAGACTCAAAAATAACTTTCCAAAAGTAAATGGAGAAAATAAAACTTATGAAATATTTCCTGGAGAAAATGAATCTTTTGGTGGAAAAGTAAATATTGAAAATGGCAAAGTCAATATCAAAATAAGTTGGAGTTAATAAAAACTATTGCTAACACTGGTTAGCATGAATGGCGAGGTCAGGGCAAATCAGGAAAGTACGCTGATGTAATAAAATTTTGGTTATATTTGTGTGGTTCGTGCTAGAAGTCGCCACTACATGCTAGCCAGAGGACGTTGGGAAAAATCGCCCTTCGGGACAATTTTTCCCAATGACCGCTCGACTACGCCGACAAAGCCGAGCGGTCATTAGCGGTAAGTGTGGAAAAAATTCCGCATAAATATGAAAATCAGAAATTTAAAGTGAAAAATGTTTATATTTTTAGCGGATTAGGTGCTGACAAAAGAGTTTTTCAGAAAATGGATTTCTCAGAATTTAACGCAAACTTTGTGGAATGGATTATGCCAAACGAAAATGAGAAAATAGAAAGTTATGCGCAAAGGTTAACTGAAAAAATAACTCACGAAAAACCAGTTTTGGTTGGACTTTCTTTTGGTGGAATAATTGCAACAGAAATTGCGAAAATTATTGAAACTGAAAAAGTCATACTAATTGCATCAGCGAAAAATCAAACCGAAATTCCAAACTATTTCAGAATTGCGGGAAAATTGAAACTTCATAAACTTTTACCAGCGAAACTTATGAAAATGCCAAATTTTATTAGTTTTTGGTTTTTTGGAGCAGAAAATGAAACTGACAAAAAAATATTAAGCGAAATTTTAAAAGATACCAACGAAAAGTTTCTGAAATGGGCAATTGACAAAATTGTAACTTGGAAAAACAAAACTGAAAATAGAAACTCAATTCATATTCACGGAACAGCAGACAGAATTTTGCCTATAAAATTTGTAAAATGGAAAATAAAAGTTGAAAATGGCGGACATTTTATGACGCTAAACAAAGCGGAAGAATTAACCAAAATCGTAAGAAATGAAATATTGAATTGAAAAGAACACCTACCGCTAACACACGTTTGGCGCAATTGCGAATTTTGTGGTAAATTCACGTTCACATTTCGCAAGAAATATTATCTTTGATAGAAAATAATCGGTTCCGAAGTTCGCAACCTCGCCAAGCGCCGGAACGTTACCAGCAATATTATGAAAACAGATTTTCAAAAGACATTTTTTTTTATATTCACTTGTTGTTTTTTTAGCACAAGTTCAATTTATAGCCAAACTAAGTATAAACTTTTTGCGGAAAATAGTTTGGGAAATTATAGGATTCTAAATTATGTTAAAGATCAAGACAGCATTGTGATAATAACAAAAAACAGAATTACTACCAAGAAGATTGAGGAAAATATTGAGGAAATTGTTGGCGGAAAAATTGGAAAGAAAATATCTAAATTAAAAGTTGATAATAATATCTACTGGTTTTACTATAAAATTAAATCTCAAATTGGATTAATAAATAGTGGCGATTTTCCACCTGGAAAAGAAAAAGAAACGATTTATACTTATCGAAGTTTTCCAATTTTAGTAGAAAATTTTACTGAAAAATAAATACTGCTGGTAACAGCGGTTTGCTTCAATGGCTACTTCCGGATTTTCCTGCGGAAAATCCGCTGCTGAATGGAATGTTTTGTTATATTTGTAATGGCTTGTTGTTGGCTCAACGCCACTGAGAGCAAGCCGCAGAACGTTGGGAAAAATCGCCCTTCGGGACAATTTTTCCCAATGACCGCTCGGCTACGCCGACAGTCGGGAAACCATCGTTGCTTCCGCACGACGTTCTCCCAACTGTCGCCTTTGACGCATTTCAATTCGGAACAAGTTCCTCTTGAAACGACGACAAAGCCGAGCGGTCATTAGCAACAAGCTTTGAAAAACCGATAATGAAGAAACTATTATTAACTTTTTTTATATATATAATTTGCAATAATATTTTTGCTGTTAACTATCCTATTACTCCTAGACCATTAAGAAAATTAGTATCTAAAAGCGAAATTATTATTATTGGAAATGTAATTAGTGTTGTCGATAAAAAACGCGAAGGAAAGAAGAAAAAGAATATTTATTATCGTGATTATAAAATTGCTAAAATAAAAATACTTGAAGTTCTTCAAGGAAAAATAACAAACGACACAATTGAAGTGATTTTTGAACCAAATATGTCTTGTCCTGCTCCAGCAAGGTATTATGAAAACTCTTCAGTTGTATCATTCTTAGACTATAAAAATGGAGAATATTCAACTCACGCTTTAAACTATGGTTCAAAAACTCTTGACTCAATTGGAATTTTAACCTATAAAAAAAGAATTATTGAAATTCAAGATATTTTTAAAATCAATGATTCAATTTTAAAAAGAAAGGAAACAATTGATTGGCTAGTAAAATGCAGTGAAAATGAATCAACACGATGGGAAGGAGTTTACGAGTTATTGAATCATAAAGAATTTTCTAATGAAAAAGAAAATGGATACTCAACAGATTTGAGTAGTAATCAAAAATCAAGATTAAAAAAAGCATATTTAGAGTCTTTAAATAATGATTACTATGATTTTGATTTATCAGATTTAGTGTATATAGAAAATAAAGATGAAATTGATTCAATACTAATAGATAAACTAAAAAAACTACCAAAAGAAAATTATTATTTTGCTTCTGAATTTATTATTAGGATAAGTAATAGTAAAAAATCTTTAGAAATGGAAAAACTGTTAGAAAGGTATTATGAAATTCAATTTGAAACAGATAAAATTTCTGAAAGAGATAAAATTATTTCAGAATTTATTTTGTTAGTCAATAAATAAGCCAGTTGCTAACAGCGGTTTGCTTCAATGGCTTGGCTTGGGATTTATTTGGAAAATACTCTGTCTAATCAAAACTTATTTTTATATTTGTAATGGTCAGTGTCAAATTAACGCCACTGAAAGCAAGCCACATAACGTTAGCAGATATTTTATAAAAAATGAGAAAAACAATAATAATTTCAATTCTATTCTTAATACTGAATAGTTGCAGTGCTCAAAAAATAGAAATTAAAGATGAAAATCTAAAAAAAGCTATTCTCGAACTTGGAATTGACAAAAACAACAATGGAATATTTGAAGAAGATGAAGTAAACATTGTAACAAAACTAAAACTTGACGAAAAAAACATTTCTGATTTAAGCGGAATCGAAAAATTCAAAAATTTGACTGACTTAAATTTAAGAAAAAACAACATTACGGATTTTAGCAAATTAAATGATTTATTAAAACTAGAAGAATTAGTAATTGGTGATAATAAAAACAATGAATTATTAGATTTAAGTAAGCTTAAAAACTTAAAAGGATTATATGCTTTTGGACTTGGTCTAAAAGAAATTAAGTTTGGTTCTGAAAATATAAAAAATTTGTATCTACAAGACAATTTATTCACTGAATTTGAAACTCAAAATTTTCCAGATTTATATACATTAAATTTAGATAGTTGTAAAAATTTAAGAAAACTTGATTTATCAAAAAATGCTAATCTGGTACAACTTTATCTTTTAGGAACAGGCATCGAAAATTTAAATATCAAAGAAAACATAATTCTAAAAACTATGTATATTGAAAATAATGTAAAGCTTGAAAAAAACGAAAAACAAGAGCGTTTAAAACCTGCTCCAATAATCTTAAGTAAATAAAAACATCTGCTAACAGGCGTTCCTATGTAAAGCACCATAAAGTTATTAACAACTTTGAGTAAGGGTTATATTTCGTTTTTTCTCGAATCAAATTTTCATAGCAAGGCTTGTTGGTAAAGTTGGCAACTAACTTTTGTCCGCCGAAGGTATGGGACAAAAACGTTGGAAAAATCGCCCTTCGGGACAATTTTTCCCAATGACCGCTCGACTACGCCGACAATCGGGAAACCATCGTTGCTTCCGCACGACGTTCCAACTGTCGCCTTTGACGCATTTCAATTCGGAACAAGTTCCTCTTTAAACGACGACAAAGCCGAGCGGTCATTATAGCCAATTTTAGGACGACACAGGAAAATGAAAGACAAACAATTTGAAATAGAACTTTTAGATATTCATTGGTTGGAAAACACCCCTGAAGAAATTGACTTATGTGTTCACGGACAAGTGAAAGTTAGAATTGGTAATGAAATTATTGTTGACCGAAGAGAAAAGGAAAATCACTGGACATTAAGTGCTATGTCATTACATTTATTAAGGACAATTGAAAACAATCACAAACCAGAAAAAATAGTAGGCGAACATTTAATTCCTTGCTGTGGACACCATATTGACCACCTTGAAAATAGCACGGATGTTCATATTCAAGGTTGTTTTACGGGAATCAATTATTGGGTTCAACATACTGACCAAAATGTTAAGCTGACAACAGAATCAGAAACAGAAATTGTAATAACGAAAAAGGAGTATGAAAATGAAGTCATAGACTTTGTTGACAAGGTAGAAGAATTTTACAAAAACAGTAAACCTAAACAAATGCCAGACGACAATTATGACAGAACGGGATACGAATTGATGTGGAATGAATGGAAACGAAGAAGAACTCAAATTGACACGAAATGAGAAGAAAAACTGGCTATAACAGCCGTTCCTATGTAAAGCACCATAAAGTTATTAACAACTTTGAGTAAGGGTTATATTTCGTTTTTTCTCGAATCAAATTTTCATAGCAAGGCTTGTTGGTAAAGTTGGCAACTAACTTTTGTCCGCCAAAGGCAAGGACATAAAAAGTTAGGCTAACTTTATCAATGATGCCACGATAGATTTTCCTCTTTTATTTCATATTTTTCTTTTTAAATTCTTAAAGCTCACGCTCCTATATGTGGTCTCCAATTCCTCGCAGCCACCAGCATCGGTATGATTGTAAGAATAAATAAAATAGCTACCTGCTTGGCGATGTGGCTTCTTTTTATTGAACCACCACGACTGTTTTGTAGTCTATTTCTCTTGTATGGTTGAGCTTGTTAAGAACAATTATTTACTTTATTTGTTGTTTCTTTTTGTTTTTATTCTGTTATTATTAAATTACGATTTATTTGATAAGGTGATTCTGTTTTTATGACTGACAATATTCTACGAGCCATTTTATGCGCTACTTTAACGATTATACTCTTTACATTTTTCCCTTGATGTTTGCGATAATATTGCTGCATTTCGATATCTTTTCTAATAGCAACCCAAGCCGCTTCTATTAAGTAACTTCTAAGTTGACTTCGACTTCTGGGTGTAATTCCTAAACATTTTTCATTAGCTCCACTATTATAAATACCAGGTACCAATCCGATGTAGGAACTAAATTGTGCTTCGGTATTAAATCGACGTAAATCACCACATTCTGCTATAATTACACTGGCTAAATAACCGCCAATTCCTGGTATGGATTTTAAAAGATAATAGTCTTTTTTGTTGTTTTTTCTACAATGTAATCTCATTTGATTCGCAATTTCTAAATATTCTGATTTAATGAATTTATAGAGTCTTATTTTACCTTGTAAAGCCAAATCGCCACAGCTCGTACTAAACTTTAATTCTTCTAACCAAGAAACAAAATCCTTACTCCAATTCGAATTATCAAACTGGTCTGGAACTTTGATACCATGAAAAAGCAACATACTTTTAATATGTGATTTGGTTTGTCGTAATTTCTTGGTTACTTGAGTACGATGTCGTGCCAAAGTAGTAAACTGTTCGTGTTCTTCTGTGGGAATGTAAATTCCTTTTAGGACACCAGATTTTAATTGATTAGATAAATTTTTCGAATCTAAAGCATCCGTTTTTTGATAACGTTCCTTATCGCCAGTTTTCACATCTGCTGGATTAACAACCAAAACATGCCAGCCCAAATTTAAAAAATAGCGAGCAACGGAAAAACCACAACATCCAGCTTCATAAACCAAATGTACTTCATGATTCGGAAAAGTTCGTTCAACATATTGATACAAATCCTCTGAAACGGAAGGTAGAGAATACGTTTTATGGAAAAATAAATCCGTTTGAATAGAAACGGTCCAACTTTTTTTGTGAATGTCTAATCCAATGAATATCTTTGGAATAGTTAAGGCATCATGTAATTGCATAAACTTCGTTTTTAGGAAACTCAAAGTTATGCTTTTACATAGATGCTTGGCAAGATTGCGAATTTTGTAGTAAATACACGTTTACATTTCGCAAGAAATTTTATCTTTGATAGAAAATAATCGGTTCCGAAGTTCGCAACCTCGCCAAGCGCCGGAACGTTATAGCCAATTTAGAATGACACACTTAAAAAATCTACTTTTCCTATCAATGACATTTATAATTTGTGGTTGTAAAACTTCACAGGTTGATGAAAGTTTAATGATAAGTTCAAATCGAGACATTACATGGGAGTATTTCGAATTGGAAAGTACAATTGATGTTAAAATAATTAATCATATACCAGCGCCAGCACTTTGTGGAACTATTGCATTTGCTTCAGTAACAATTGTTGAAACAAAAGAAGGTCAAAAAATTAGAATTTTAGATTTATGTAATAGTTCAGATTATAATGAAAATGAAATAGTTAAAATTTCACCCCAAAAAAAGCCAAAATTCAATGTAATGCTACCTTACAGAATGATTAAAAATGTAAAAACTAAACAGAATGAATATTCAGAATTAGATATAAAAATATTGAAAACAGCTTATGGAAATCTTCCAAAAAAATAAAAACTGGCTATAACAGGCGTTCCTATGTAAAGCACCATAAAGTTATTAACAACTTTGAGTAAGGGTTATATTTCGTTTTTTCTCGAATCAAATTTTCATAGCAAGGCTTGTTGGTAAAGTTGGCAACTAACTTTTGTCCGCCGAAGGTATGGGACAAAAACGTTGGAAAAATCGCCCTTCGGGACAATTTTTCCCAATGACCGCTCGACTACGCCGACAATCGGGAAACCATCGTTGCTTCCGCACGACGTTCCAACTGTCGCCTTTGACGCATTTCAATTCGGAACAAGTTCCTCTTTAAACGACGACAAAGCCGAGCGGTCATTATAGCCAATTTTAGGACGACACAGGAAAATGAAAGACAAACAATTTGAAATAGAACTTTTAGATATTCATTGGTTGGAAAACACCCCTGAAGAAATTGACTTATGTGTTCACGGACAAGTGAAAGTTAGAATTGGTAATGAAATTATTGTTGACCGAAGAGAAAAGGAAAATCACTGGACATTAAGTGCTATGTCATTACATTTATTAAGGACAATTGAAAACAATCACAAACCAGAAAAAATAGTAGGCGAACATTTAATTCCTTGCTGTGGACACCATATTGACCACCTTGAAAATAGCACGGATGTTCATATTCAAGGTTGTTTTACGGGAATCAATTATTGGGTTCAACATACTGACCAAAATGTTAAGCTGACAACAGAATCAGAAACAGAAATTGTAATAACGAAAAAGGAGTATGAAAATGAAGTCATAGACTTTGTTGACAAGGTAGAAGAATTTTACAAAAACAGTAAACCTAAACAAATGCCAGACGACAATTATGACAGAACGGGATACGAATTGATGTGGAATGAATGGAAACGAAGAAGAACTCAAATTGACACGAAATGAGAAGAAAAACTGGCTATAACAGCCGTTCCTATGTAAAGCACCATAAAGTTATTAACAACTTTGAGTAAGGGTTATATTTCGTTTTTTCTCGAATCAAATTTTCATAGCAAGGCTTGTTGGTAAAGTTGGCAACTAACTTTTGTCCGCCAAAGGCAAGGACATAAAAAGTTAGGCTAACTTTATCAATGATGCCACGATAGATTTTCCTCTTTTATTTCATATTTTTCTTTTTAAATTCTTAAAGCTCACGCTCCTATATGTGGTCTCCAATTCCTCGCAGCCACCAGCATCGGTATGATTGTAAGAATAAATAAAATAGCTACCTGCTTGGCGATGTGGCTTCTTTTTATTGAACCACCACGACTGTTTTGTAGTCTATTTCTCTTGTATGGTTGAGCTTGTTAAGAACAATTATTTACTTTATTTGTTGTTTCTTTTTGTTTTTATTCTGTTATTATTAAATTACGATTTATTTGATAAGGTGATTCTGTTTTTATGACTGACAATATTCTACGAGCCATTTTATGCGCTACTTTAACGATTATACTCTTTACATTTTTCCCTTGATGTTTGCGATAATATTGCTGCATTTCGATATCTTTTCTAATAGCAACCCAAGCCGCTTCTATTAAGTAACTTCTAAGTTGACTTCGACTTCTGGGTGTAATTCCTAAACATTTTTCATTAGCTCCACTATTATAAATACCAGGTACCAATCCGATGTAGGAACTAAATTGTGCTTCGGTATTAAATCGACGTAAATCACCACATTCTGCTATAATTACACTGGCTAAATAACCGCCAATTCCTGGTATGGATTTTAAAAGATAATAGTCTTTTTTGTTGTTTTTTCTACAATGTAATCTCATTTGATTCGCAATTTCTAAATATTCTGATTTAATGAATTTATAGAGTCTTATTTTACCTTGTAAAGCCAAATCGCCACAGCTCGTACTAAACTTTAATTCTTCTAACCAAGAAACAAAATCCTTACTCCAATTCGAATTATCAAACTGGTCTGGAACTTTGATACCATGAAAAAGCAACATACTTTTAATATGTGATTTGGTTTGTCGTAATTTCTTGGTTACTTGAGTACGATGTCGTGCCAAAGTAGTAAACTGTTCGTGTTCTTCTGTGGGAATGTAAATTCCTTTTAGGACACCAGATTTTAATTGATTAGATAAATTTTTCGAATCTAAAGCATCCGTTTTTTGATAACGTTCCTTATCGCCAGTTTTCACATCTGCTGGATTAACAACCAAAACATGCCAGCCCAAATTTAAAAAATAGCGAGCAACGGAAAAACCACAACATCCAGCTTCATAAACCAAATGTACTTCATGATTCGGAAAAGTTCGTTCAACATATTGATACAAATCCTCTGAAACGGAAGGTAGAGAATACGTTTTATGGAAAAATAAATCCGTTTGAATAGAAACGGTCCAACTTTTTTTGTGAATGTCTAATCCAATGAATATCTTTGGAATAGTTAAGGCATCATGTAATTGCATAAACTTCGTTTTTAGGAAACTCAAAGTTATGCTTTTACATAGATGCTTGGCAAAAAAGCGGGTTCAGTGCTTAAATGATGCTTTGTGCTTCGTATCAAGTTCAGTGCTGGCAGACAGTTTAGTGCTTCGAAATCCGCTTCTTCGCCAAGCACCGGAACGTTGGGAAAAATCGCCCTTCGGGACAATTTTTCCCAATGACCGCTCGGCTACGCCGACAGTCGGGAAACCATCGTTGCTTCCGCACGACGTTCTCCCAACTGTCGCCTTTGACGCATTTCAAT
>JBIPOM010000069.1:0-11396 GCA_044379175.1 Flavobacterium sp.
TTTAAAAATTAGAAAAGAAAACTATGATATTATAATAGATCCCTACTCAAAATTAGAAAGTTGGTTAATAGTATATTTTTCTAAAGCAAAAACTACAATTTCGTTTGAAAAAAAAGGAAGAAATTTTATATATTCTGATGTTGTCAAAAGACGAAACGATTATACAAGTAATTTAGGTACTATCATTGAACAACGATTGGCTCTATTATTGCCCTTAAAAATTAATTCAAGAAAAGTAATCTTTCCAACAATTCATGTAAGTGAAGAGGAAAAGTTATTTGCTAATGAAATATTTAAACAGCACAATATTAATCCATTAAGAAAGTCAATTATGATTAGTATTATTGGTAGTGAAAAAAGCAAAACATATCCAAAAAAATATATGGCTGAAGTGATTGATTTTATTTCAGAGAATTGTAATGCTAACTTACTTTTTAACTATATCCCCAATCAAATAGAAGAAGCAAAAGCCATTTTTAATTTATGTAAAGCTTCAACTAAAAAAAATATCTACTTTAATATCTATGGAAATTCTATTCGAGAATTTATTGCAATTATGAATCAATGTGATTTGATTATTGGTAATGATGGTGGCGCAATTAATATGGCAAAAGCCCTTAAGAAACCCTCATTTGTATTGTTTTCCCCATGGATTGATAAAAAGGGATGGTCATTATTAGAAGATGGTGTTACACATGTTTCTTTTCATTTAAGTGAATTCAAGTCTACTTTGTTTGAAAACAAAAATGCAAAAGAAATTTTTTCAAATAACGAATATTTATATAATCAATTTACTCCCGATTTATTTATAGAACAATTGAAATTATTTTTAATTACTCATATTGTTTGATGCCATTTTTAGTAATTATAATATTATTTTTAATGTTATAGTTTCTAATTTCCAGGTTTTTTAATAGTTTTTCAGAGCTATAATAACTTCTATTATGTTCTAAGTGTAAACAAATTGCAGTATATCTAATTTGTTTGGCACGAATTCCAAAATTAAACAATCTTTCACCAATTTCTCGATCTAAACCACCATATTGCATTTCTTCATTAAAGCCATTTACCGAAATTAAATCGTGCTTAAAACAAGAGGTATTATGTCCATTAAACGTTTTTTTAGTTGGCGTAATCCAATTCATAAACAGAGAAAGTGGTTTTAAACGAATTAATTTAGTAATCTTAAAATTTGCTTTAACTCCATTTTTAAGTAACCAAAACAAATTGAAACAAGAATTAGAATATACATCACATTCACGAATTAAATTTGAAGTTATAATGGGTAATTTGAAATAACCACCAGACAGAAAAAATCCATTTTCTCTATAAAACAAATGAGTAGCTACAAAATCATTGCGTGGTATACAATCACCATCTGTAAACAAAATATAATTACTATTTGTTTTTAAGATAGCTTTATTTAAAATTTTACATTTTTGAAAACCATTATCTTCTTGCCATACATGAATAATTTCATGACGAAACTTTTTTGAAAATTCAATTATTAAATCTTGTGTCTTTTTAGTAGATCCATCATCTGCAATAACCAATTCAAAATCAGTTTCAGTTTGGTTTAAATAACCAAAAAGTACTTTTTTTAGCCATTCCTCCGAATTATAAGTGGTAATAATTACTGATATTTTCATGTTTGATTTTAAGCAGGTTAAAATACTACTTTTTCCAAAATTTCAATTTCTTTTTTAAGTTTTTCTTTCTAGTTAATTTTAATTGAAAATTTTCAGTATAATTCCACATGGCTTCAAATATAATTTTTTCATTTTCATTAGAAATTTTAGAATATTCATTGCTCATAATTTCAATCATTTTTTTTTGGGGTGTAATTTTAGATAAATTTTTCATTCTTAAATTAAATGACATTGTTTTATGAAAATTCATTCTGTTCAAATCTACCAAAAAAAAGGCATAAGTTCCATCTTGATTACTTTTTATTAACGTATTTCCTGGTGTATGATCTTTAAATTCAATACCGTTTTCGTGTAATTTATATGTAAAATGAATAAATTGGCGTAAAATATTTTCAGCGTCTGGATATTCGGTTTCAACTAACTCTCTAAAAGTTAAATCCGCTTCAATATGTTCACAAATGTAGTAGCTATCTAATAATCCAAACAATGAAATATTTTCATTATAGGCAATAGGATTTGGTGTTCCGATACCTTTATCTATTAATATTTTTGCGTGTTCAAAAGAACGTTTTGCTTTGGATTTTCTTAGATAACCATAGATAATTTGATTTATAATAAAGGGTTTTTTAAATGATTTTATATTTAATGTCAGGTTGTCATTAATATGAAATAATTTTATTGTATTTCTGTTTCCTGCAATTAATATTTTACCTAATACATTAAAGTTTGTAACATAATTAGTAATTTGTTTTTCAATATTATGATACGAAGAATTTATTGTTAGCATCTTTTTTTTTCAAAAATAAGGATTACGAATTAAATATTTCAGAAATAGATACTATTTTTACTAAAATTTTTAACAATGAAAGTATTTTTAGAATCTCATAATATAAATAATAAAGCTGGTGGTTTAGGAACATTTAATTTTCAACTAATTAAATCATTATCTAAATTAAACTTGTTTAATTTGAAAATTACACTAAATGCAAAATACCCATCAGAATTAAAAGATGTTTTTGGAAATGTGTTTATTTATAAAAAATACACGAGTTTTGAGCGTCATCTTATTTTTAGAAATAAAGGAAAATATGATGTTTGGCACAGTTTAAATCAGAATACTAAAGTAGAGCCTTTTTTCAAACCAAAAAAATATATTTTAACCATTCATGACGTGAATTTTGTAGAAGAAATATCTTCTGATATGACACACAAAGTGAATAAAAATTTCATAAAAAAATTAAATAGAGCAGATATAATTACTTATATTTCAGAGTTTGCTAAATACCAAACACATCTTTACTTTAAAGTTCCAAATGTTCCAGAAGTTATAATTTACAATGGAAATCCATGTGAAGAAATTATTGAGGATAATCCATATAAATCTGATTTTATTATTGACAAGCCTTTTTTATATTCAATTGGCGATTTTATTCCAAGAAAAAACTTTTTAGCATTAGTTAAAATGATGCAAAATATTGATAATTTCATTCTTATTATTTCGGGTAATAATGAAAAAGAATATGGTCAAGAAATAAAAAAGTATATTGTTGAAAATGATTTACAAAAGAAAATCATTTTAACTGGAAAAGTAGCAGATGCAGCCAAACAATATTATTTAAAAAATTGTACTGCATTTTTGTTTCCTTCTATTAGAGAAGGTTTTGGTTTACCCCCAATAGAAGCTATGATGTTTGACAAACCAGTTTTTTTATCAAAATTAACTTCTTTGCCAGAAATTGGTGGTGATGCTGCATTTTATTGGGATAATTTTGACCCAATTTATATGCGTGATTTTTTATTTGAATCGTTGTCGGATTTTAATACCAATCCTAAAAAATATTTAGATAAAATTAGAGCTCGTGCAAGATTTTTTTCATGGGAAAAAGCGGCTAATCAATACCTAGAGTTGTATAAAAAATAAATTTACTTAAATATAAATTTAAACCATTGACCAAAATTTTTCTTCCAAATATAAAACGAGGAAGGTAAAAAACTTTTGGAGTTAAAGTTTTTAGAAACTTCGTCAATATTCTTTCCTTTCACGTAATTTAATGATCTCCATTTCTGTGGTTCTATATAAAAAACGTCTTTTAATTCTTTGTAGTTTTCTTTTGAAGCACTTTTCCATTTGACTAAAAATTGCGAATTTAATTCGTTTTTATGTCCCCAATTTTTCAACTTCATTTCTAATTCTTTTTCAGAACGAGATAATGTTTCATGTAAAATCAAATTATTTGTATAAATAATTCTTTTTCTGGTGTTCCTTCCTACTTTATAATTTGGTTTATTAGTAGCAGTTAAACATCGTGTTGGTTCATCTACATATAAAAATCCGTCTTCTACAAATTTGTAAATATTTACTAAATATGCTGAAATTTGAACCTCTTTTTTATAAGTGGGCTTTATGTATTTATTGTTGTTTTTTAAAAACTGTACAAATTCTTTAAAATTTAAAAAATATTCATCAGCATCAAGTTGAATTAACCAATTTCCAACTCCCATTTTTTCTGAAAGCATTTTTCTTTCCCTAACTTCGCATTCCATTGTAGTTAGATTTTCAATGTAAAATTGATCTTCGTAAATTTCTATTTTACTATCAATATCAATTTCTTTAATCCATTCAAAAAAAGATTCATCTATAGTGAAATTAGCTCCATTCCATGTTTTTCGATCTTTATCAATGGCTAAAAAAATTGAATCTGAAAATTCATATACTTGAGGTAATGCGTTTTTTAAAAGTATGAAGTCATAAGATATTAAAAAACCAACTTGAATCCTTTCCATAAATTAATGTAAATAATTACAAATTTAATATTTTTTTTGTAATTTTGTTTAACTTAAAACAGAATAAGTTTATGGATTTAACAAAGCCTTTTATAATTCAGTTTCCTAAAATTGGTAATTCATCGTTAGGATATATTTCTTTAGCAGAAAAAGAAAACTTGCCATTTATACCTAAAAGAATATATTGGACATATTATACGCCAGAAGATGTAGAAAGAGGCGGGCATTCTCATACTGATTTACAACAGATTTTAGTTTCAGTTGCTGGAAAAATTATTGTTAACATTGAACTTAAAAATGGTGAAAAAAGCGAATTTATTTTAGATTCACCAAGTATAGGCCTGTTTATACCAAAAATGTGTTGGCGAACTATGAAATATTCCCACAATGCAGTTCAAATGTGTATTGCAAGTAATGAGTATACTGAAAGTGATTATATCAGAAAGTATGAGGATTTTATAAATAGCTAAAATGTTCAAAAATAAAAATGGTTCGTGGTATTTCAAAGTAAAAAAAATTAAATACGATTTAAAATTTTTTTTGTTTAAACGAACGAAACAAATTGGTTTTTTTAAAAGTTTTGAAGAAATCAAATTTTTGCAAAGAATACAAATCTCAGAAAATCAATTAAGTACATCTTATGCGCCTAAATGCATTAACAAAACATTTCTTTATCAAGAGGTTTTGTTAAATAATATTATAGCTTATAAAATACAAACAGCAAGAATATTATTAAATACAAATGCAGTTTATACGCCAATTGATAAGACTATGTATCACGAAATGTGGCACGACAAAGAGGATGTATTGTATTTAGATTATTCATCTAAGAATATCTTTAGACATAATACAAATCAAGTTAGATTTAGTCATAAATTAGCTAATGAAATACTAGATAAAGGAATTTTTTTAGGTTGTACTTTTGTATCTAATTATTATCATTTTTTATTAGAATTAGTTGCAAGAGTAGCTTATTTAAAGCAAATTCCTGATGCCAAAAATTATCCAATTTTGATTAGTGATAAGGTTTTAAAGTTTGAATCTTTTAAAAGTATTATAAATATTTTCTTTACCGGTTACCAAGTACAATATCTTGATGATAGTTTTATTTATGAAATAAAAGAGGTTTGGTATTTAACTAGTCCAAATTCAAATTTGCCAAATATAAAATATGGAACTAAATTTGAAATTAGACACACAAAATTAAGACTAGAATCCGTTCAGTATTTAAGAAAAAAGTGTTTCGATTATGTTTTTAATTTACCTAAAGATTCAAATACCTATAACAAGATTTTTATTAAAAGAAAATCGAATGTAAGGGGATATAATCAAGATGAAATTGTAAATTGCGCTACCAAATATGGATTTAATTCCGTTTATTTTGAAGAATTAAGTTTTGTAGAGCAAGTTAGAATTATGCAACATGCAGATTATGTGATTGGACCCACTGGAGCCGCTTGGACCAATCTAGTTTTTGCAAAGGAAGGTGCTAAAGGCTTAATTTGGATGGGAAGTAATTGGGGTAATGTTTCTATGTTTTCAACCTTGGCAAAAATGGTTAATTTTGATCTGAATTATATTATTTATGATTCGTTATCCGTTGATTATCATGAAGAATTTGAGTTAGATTTATGTGAATTTGAAGACAATTTAAAACAAGTATTAACACAATAAAAAGTATTATGATAAAAATACATCCTTTGGCAGATGTTCAAACAGATAAAATTGGAGATGGAACTTTGATTTGGCAATTTTGTGTTATTTTGGATGGTGCTATTATTGGCTCTAATTGTAATATAAATTGCAATGTTTTTATTGAAAATAATGTTGTAGTAGGTAATAATGTAACTGTAAAGCCTGGTGTACAATTATGGAATGGGGTTGTCTTAGAAGATAATGTTATGGTAGGACCAAATGTAACATTTACAAATGATTTATTTCCAAAATCAAAAAATAAAAATTTTGAATTGCTTCCAACGTTAGTTAAATGTGGTGCTTCAATTGGAGCAAACGCGACAATTTTACCTGGAATTACTATTGGTAAAAACGCCCTTATTGGCGCTGGAAGTGTCGTAACAAAAGACATTCCTGATAATACAGTTTGGTTTGGAAGTCCTGCAAAATTAAGTGGAAAAATAACAAATGAAGGTAAAATAATTAAATGATGATTAAATTTTTAGATTTACACAAAATAAATCTTCAATACCAAGAAGAAATTGAAAACAGAATGCTAAATACTTACAGAAGCGGTTGGTATTTACAAGGTGTGGAAACCAAAACATTTGAAAAAAACTTAAAGAACTTCATCAAAACAAACAATTGCATTGCAGTTGCAAATGGTTTAGATGCCCTAAGATTGATTTTTAGAGCCTACATAGAAAAAGGGGAAATACAACCTGGAGACGAAGTTATTGTGCCTGCTCATACCTATATTGCTTCTGTATTAGCAATTACAGACAACCAACTTGTACCCGTTTTTGTAGAACCAAATATTGAAAATTTTAATTTAGATATTTCAAAAATCGAGCAAAGCATTACTACAAAAACCAAAGCCATTATGATAGTTCATTTATATGGTCTAGTAGTTTTTAATTCGCAACTTGAAAGCATAGCAAAAAAGTATAATTTAAAAATTATTGAAGATAATGCACAAGCTATTGGTGCAGACTATAATGGAATTAAAACAGGGAATTTAGGTGATGCTGCCGGTTTTAGTTTTTACCCTGGCAAAAATTTAGGAGCACAAGGTGATTCTGGAGCTGTAACAACTAATGATGATGAATTAGCAAACATTATTAGAGCTTTAGCCAACTATGGTTCTAATGAAAAATATGTAAATGTTTATAAAGGATATAATAGTAGAATAGATGAAGTACAAGCTGGAATTTTAGATGTTAAATTAAAATATATTGATTCGGAAAATAAAAGACGTCAAGAAATTGCAAAAAGATATACCAACGAAATTCATAATCCAAAAATAGTTTTACCAAAATATCCATTAAACCAGAATGAACATGTTTGGCATTTATTTGTAGTTCAAACTGAAAAAAGGTATCATTTGCAAGAGTATTTAATGGAAAATCAAATTCAAACATTAATTCATTATCCAATACCTCCTCACAAGCAAAAAGCTTACGAAGAATTCAATCATTTGACTTTTCCAATTACCGAAAAATTACACGACTCAGTTTTAAGTATACCTATTAGTCCTGTGCTGTCAGATGAAGAAGTTTCAAAGATAATTTCAGTTCTCAACTCTTATTAAATGACAGACCAACTACCCATTGTTAGTATATTATTAATTGCTATGAATCATGAAAAATTCATTGAGCAAGCCTGTAAATCTATTGTTAATCAATCCTATAAAAATATTGAGGTAATTTTTTTAGATAATAATTCTAAGGACAAAACTTTTGAAATCGCTGACCGTTTTTTTAAAGATGCAAAAATTAATTATTTAGGTATTAAGAATAATGAAAATAAAGGTGTATCAGAAAATTTAAACATTTTAGTAGCAAATTCAAATGGTGATTATTTATCTATTTTGTCAGGTGATGATTGGTATGAAGAAGCAAATATTGAATCTAGACTTCAATTTTTACTTAAAAATGATTTAGATGTGGTTTTAGCCGATGGATATAAATTTATCGAAAGTAAACAAGAAAAAAAAGATGTCTATTCAAAAAAAAGAAAACAAAAGGTTATTGAAACTATACATGATTATTATAATGTAAATTTAGTAAATAACATTACCTGCAATGTCGGTTTTTTTACAAAAAGAGAAATTCTTACAAAACATAAATTTGATGAACAAGTGCATGCAGAAGATTGGGACATCAACTTAAGATTATCAAAAGCGGGTTATAAGTTTGGATTTTTGGATCGTAAAACGTTTAACTATAGAATTCTTAATACAAGTTTATCACATAATGTGGATTTAATGAGAAAATCGTTTCTTAAAGTTACAGAAAAGTATCAAACAGAAATAGATTCAAATTCAAATCATCGAGAGGCATATAATATGCGACTAATCGAATTTGATATTATCGACATAAAGCAAAAACCAAACAAAACAAAATTAGAATTAGAAAGACTTAATAAATTACAATTTCAACTTAATGGTTTAAAATATAAAGGCATAAAAAGAATTTTTAAAAATATACTTCTGTATTTTAAAAATCACTAAAATATAGTATATTATGGATATTAACACCGAAGTTCACAATGCTTACGAAGTCATTAAAAATGGCGGGATTATATTATATCCAACAGATACGGTTTGGGGAATAGGTTGTGATGCTTCTAATGAAGAAGCGGTTGCGAAAATTTACGCTTTGAAACAAAGAGAAGAAAGCAAAAGTATGATTTGCTTAATGAATGGTGAAAAAATGTTGTATCATGTTTTTGCTAAAATTCCAGATGTAGCATGGGAAATTTTGGATCATTCAGAACGACCAACCACTTTAATTTTGGATCAACCAAAAAATATAGCTAAAAATTTAATTGCAGAAGATATTACTTTAGGAATTAGAATAGTAAAAGAACCATTTTGTTTTAAATTAATGGAGCGTATGAAACGACCATTAGTTTCCACCTCTGCAAATATTTCTGGAAATGCTACACCGATGAATTTCAAAGAAATTTCACCAGAAATTATAAAAGGAGTCGACTATGTTGTAAATTTGCATCACGATAAAGTTTGCAAAAAACCATCAGCCATTATCAAATTAACATTAGATAGCCAAGTAAAAGTGATCCGCAAATAAAATGTGCCAATATTTCGATTTGTCAATTAGCTAATAATTTTGTTTGCTATGAAATCGGCACATTGACTAATTGTCAAATTGTCAAATTAACAAATGAATTACAAACAACATTTAGAAAATAAAATTTTCAAAATCATATCGCAAGCCGCACAAGAACTTAAGTTGGAATGCTATGTGATTGGTGGTTTTGTACGCGATATTTTATTGGATAGAAATCATAAAAAAGACATTGATATTGTTGCTGTTGGTAGCGGTATTGAATTAGCCTTAAAAGTTTCTGAATTACTTCCAAACCAACCTAAAGTTCAAGTTTTTAAAAACTACGGAACTGCTATGTTACGTTATAAAGAAATGGATATTGAGTTTGTAGGTGCAAGGAAAGAATCTTATACACATGATAGCAGAAATCCTTTAGTTGAAAATGGAACTTTAAATGATGACCAAGAACGTCGAGATTTTACTATTAATGCAATGGCTTTTTCTCTAAATTCTGATAATTTTGGAGATTTATTGGATCCATTTAATGGAATTACTGATCTAGAAAATAAAATTTTGAAAACGCCTTTGAACCCCAATATTACCTATTCTGACGATCCATTACGAATGATGCGTGCGATTCGTTTTGCTACCCAATTAAATTTTGAAATTGAAAGTGAATCTTTATCTTCAATTACTAAAAATAAAGACAGAATCAATATTATTTCAGGTGAACGAATTGTAGATGAATTGAATAAAATTTTGTCATCAGAAAAACCATCTATTGGATTTTTACATTTGTATCAAACCGGTTTATTAGAAATCATTTTGCCAGAATTGACGGCACTTAATAATGTGGAAGAAGTAGAAGGTCATACACATAAAAACAATTTTTACCACACGTTAGAAGTAGTAGATAATATCTGCCCCAATACCGATGATGTTTGGTTACGTTGGGCGGCATTATTACACGATATTGGCAAAGCACCAACTAAAAGATTCAATAAAAAACAAGGTTGGACATTTCACGGACATGAGTTTTTGGGTGGTAAAATGGCAAAAAAGATTTTCGAAAGACTTCACATGCCTTTAAATCAGAAAATGAAGTTTGTTCAAAAAATGATTATGATGAGTTCACGCCCAATTGTAATAGCTGAAGAAATTGTAACCGATTCAGCCGTTCGCCGCTTGGTTTTTGATGCAGGAGAAGATATTGAAAATTTAATGACACTCTGCGAAGCCGATATCACTACAAAAAACAGTAAAAAATTTCAAAAATATCACAATAATTTTAAAATTGTACGTCAGAAAATAGTTGAAGTAGAGGAGAAGGACCGAGTTCGTGTGTTTCAGCCACCAATTTCTGGAGAAGAAATTATGGAACTATTCGGATTAAAACCAGGTCGTGAAATTGGTGTTTTAAAAGAAGCTGTAAAAGAGGCCATTTTAGAAGGTGAAATTCCGAATGAATACGAAGCTGCTAAAGAATTTGTTTTAAAACGTGCTGAAAAAATGGGATTAGTTAGAGTTGCAAAGTAGCAGAGTTGCAAAGTTACAGTGTAAAGAATAGTGATTAATTGATAATTTTAGATATTTAAATAACAGTGAAGACATTTAGAGACTTACTTATTTGGCAGAAAGCAATGACTTTAGTTACAAACTGTTATGCTGTTTCAACTGGTTTTCCTAAGGAGGAACAATTTGGCCTTACTTCGCAAATTAGAAGATGTGCCATTTCAATTCCAAGTAATATTTCGGAAGGTTTTGGAAGAGTTACAAATAAAGATAATTATAGATTTTTAACTATTTCTTTAGGCTCACTTTTCGAATTTCAAACACAAGTTGAAATTGCCTATAACTTGAACTATATTACTTTAGAAAATTTCAATACACTTTACGAAGATAGTAGAGAACTTGAACGAATGTTAACTTCTTTTATGAACAAAATTAAACAAAGTCTGTAACTCTGAAACTTTGCAACTCTGCAACTTTGAAACTTAACAAAAAATGAAAAAATATTTTCTTACAACAGCAAAAACGGCATTAGTTTTAGTTTATTTAGTAATTCTTGCAGGTGCTTTGGTGCGAATGACTGGCTCAGGAATGGGTTGTCCAGATTGGCCAAAGTGTTTTGGATATTATATTCCACCCACAGAACAAAAAGAACTTGAATTTACACCTAATAAAGCTTACGATAAAGGTCAAGTGATTATTAAAGACG
>JBIPOM010000278.1:0-3030 GCA_044379175.1 Flavobacterium sp.
TTGCTCGAATGCTTCTATCCGATATTCTTCCCATACCTTTTTTTTGTCAATTGCAAATTTTTCATCTTCAGGTTCTCCTTTGTAGGGTTCTTCGTCACCAGTAGCGCCTGTTTTTACTTGTACAAAAGCAATACAATCAAATTTTTCTTTAGGCTGATTTCTCAAAAAAAGTGAGAATTGTTTTATCAATTCAAAATAATATTTCTTATGATTTTCATTTAAATAAAAGGGGTAATTGGCAAATTTTATAGCATGTTTTTCAGGTTTTTTGCTAATTACTTTGACCAATGGCACACCATTATCATAGAGCCATAAAGGAGAATTTGGCCCTACATTTATGCTAATTTTTACTATTTTATGATATTTGGCTGCTGTATTTAATACTTCTTGAAATTGCGAGAAATCATATTTGCCTGGCCCCATGGATTGTACTTCTGCCCATGTAGCTGACACTTCTATGCCCAAAACAAAGTCGGCCTTTGGATCGGAATAGTCATCAACTCCTCCTCCACGATCCCAAACACCATAAGAACTAATGGGTACAGCTATTTTTTGTGCTTGTGATTTTGTAATAAAAAATAGAACAAAGCCAATTAAGGCGGAGTATTTATATAAAGCCTTCATAATCATTTTTTAAATTTATTTAGAAATAGTGTAAAAATCAATATTTTAAAAGTCTTCAAACATAGTTGTTTAATAAATACAAAATTATTCTTTAATAAATTGTTTTGTAATAACACTACCATTTTCTTGCACTACTTTAATAATATAAACTCCTTTACCTAAAGATAAAACATTCACATTCGAAGCATTGTTATTAGATGCTACGTTTCTACCTTGAATATCATATACTTCAATTTTAGTAATGCTATAAGATGAGCTTATATTCAAAACATCTTTGGCAGGATTTGGATATAATGAAATTGTATTTTTAGTATTTCCAAAATCAGCAGTACTTAAGGCTAACGGAACAACATTATCAAAAACAATTGAATCAATATATACAGAATTAGTTAAAGGATTAATATTCAGTGCACCTCCAAGAATTGCACCATTAGTTGCAGGAGATGCGTCAGCTATCGTTCCTGAAGCATTCACTATTACCCAATTTGTAGTATCTGTATGAGGTACTGCAGGCGAAACACTGTTTGCACCAGTTATATTTTTACAGAAGGTATTTCCTGAAATTACAATGTCACCTATTGCATAAGTCGCTGTTGCCAACCAAGTAGTCTTAACCCCGAAGTTTAATTCTGGAAATTGATAACCATTATCCCAAGTAGTTAAATCAAAATCATAGGTTTTATAATCAATATCAGAAGTAGTATAGGTTTGAATTGGATTAAAAGGGGTTGCTACACCGGCTACTTTTCCATTTAATTGAAACAATGTATTGGTAGAGGTATTTTTTAATCTAATATGTGCATACTTATTTGTTCCTTCAACATGGGCAAGTAATGATGATAAAGCTACTTTACCATTATTAGCATTTGCAGTATTACAGTTGACCTTTAAAGTTCCGTTTGAAGATTCAGTTTCATGAACAGCCGTTGATCTTGTGAGAATAGAAAATCCTTCGGTTGTTGAATCAAAATTAAAAACATTAACTTCTGGTGTTACAAGGTAAGCCAAAGGCTTGATATAATCAATTAGAATATACTCTCCTGTTACAGGTGTATAGGAATTTCCACTACCTGAAGCTACAGTGTTTTTTTTACATAATATATCAATACCAACAGCAGCACCTGTCCATGCGGTTACATCAATAGTGTAGGTTTGGTACTGCGTATCAGCGGTGGAAATTAAAACATTTCCATAATTAGCCGTAGTTCCTGCTGGAGCGAATCTTAAATAGCTAATGGAACTTAAGTTTTTCAATCGTATCTCAATAAAGTTGATATTAGAATCCGCATTAATAGCTGCATCTGCCTTTTTTATTATTGGATTATTGCCCGTACCTGTAACAAAATCAACCCTTAAATCCCCAACTGACTGTGTCACTGTATGTGCTCCTAAAGCTCCCCCAGAAGAATTGCAAGTAAACCCCTCTGTTGAGGTGTCAAAATTGAATGGACCTTGAGCAAATATCAATAAAGGAAGGATTAATAATAGATAAGTAATTTTTGTTTTCATATTTTTATATTTTTAAGTTATAATATTAGTAAAATTAAATGAAATCTCAAGATTAGTATTGGTGAAAAAGTGTCATTCATAACGTTAATTTGTTTCAATTGAAAGTTAAATCAAGAAGCTATTATTAATACATCGAGTCTAATTTATTAAATATAAAATCTCAAAATTAATTAATAAAAATTACTTAAATACTTGATTACTTTTTATCAATAGCTAATAGAATTGGTATGGATTTAAATGAAGCCCTACTTGACCCTTATTTTTATTTTAAATTAAAATTGGATAAATACCAGACATACGAAGATTTAAATGGAGTAACATATTTTGGATTAGATATAAATCAATTTCATCAGTTAGAAATTTTTATTGATGGCCAAAAAAAGCAAAAATTTAATTACAATGATTTAAATTCTGAAAGCGTACTTTTTTATTTACATGAAATTAGAAAAAATCTGTAAATACATCAGATAATTTAATTAATGCATATCATTTATTTGCAAAAGAGAAAGGACTAACATATTATATTTTTTTTGATGAAGAACTTGATTTTTTACCAACAAAAATATCGAACAATCAAAACGCTACGAAATATTTTCTAAAAATCGTCCAAAACCCCAGTAAATTCTATGACCCTTTGGATTATAACAAAAAAAAGAAAGTTCCAATATTTGGTGTTTCCAGAAGGTTTTCATTATTCAATCCAAAATAGAAAATATCGAACATCAAAAACCAATGCTTTATTCGAGCTAACTAAATGTATTTCATATAGTTATGATTCTGAAAAACAAAAAACCCATCCTCAAAAATGGGATGGGTCCTCTTTAGTAGCGGGAACAGGACTCGAACCTGTGACCTTCGGGTTATGAGCCCGACGAGCTGCCTACTGCTCTATCCCGC
>JBIPOM010000257.1:0-3028 GCA_044379175.1 Flavobacterium sp.
CGTCTTCCGAAGAATCCTTTTGCTTGTTTTAATACTCTTTTTCTTTTAGCTCTTGTAGCTACTGAATTTACTGCTCTTGGCATAATTTTAAATTTTTTTTGTAGTAAGGCGGTTTTTACAACACTTTTTACTTTGTACTTTTTACTTGTATTTAGTAGCCTACTCCAGGGTTATTAAATAGTTTTAACCAAACAACGTATTAAATAATATTTAATTGCTGTTTTATGCTTTTCTCATCTGTTTTATGAACTAAACCAGAGTGAGTTAAAGCTAATTTACGTTTTTTAGATTTTTTTGTCAAAATATGACTCTTAAAAGCGTGTTTTCTTTTGATCTTTCCAGAACCAGTAACTTTAAATCGTTTCTTAGCACTAGATTTTGTTTTCATTTTAGGCATTTTTTCCTAGGTATTTAATTTATTCTTACTTACTATCTTGATAGCTTTAAGTATTAGGCAGTAAGCATTAGGCTTTTGATAGCTTATGGCTTATAGCATATTGCTTGTAGCTTTATTTAACTTTTTTCTTAGAAGCAATGTATATAATCATACGTTTTCCTTCTAAGACAGGCATACTTTCCACTTTTCCGTATTCTTCTAAATCTTGAGCTAAACGTAATAATAAAATTTGTCCTTGCTCTTTATAGATAATAGAACGTCCTTTAAAAAACACAAATGCCTTTAATTTTGAACCTTCTTGTAAAAACTTAAGAGCATTTTTTTTCTTAAATTCATAATCATGTTCATCAGTTTGCGGTCCAAAACGAATTTCTTTAATTACAACCTGACTAGATTTTGCTTTTAACTCTTTTTCCCTTTTCTTTTGTTGGTATAAGAATTTCCCATAATCCATCAATTTACAAACAGGTGGGTCTGCGTTTGGTGAAATTTCAACTAAATCTACTTCTTGTTCCTCTGCAAATCGTAATGCATCAGCCATTTTGTATACGCCTGGTTCGATGTTTTCACCTACTAAACGTACTTCAGCTACACCTCTAATTAAATTATTAATACGATGTGCGGCTACTTTTTCTACTCTAGGAGTGTAACTCCCTCTTCCTCTTCTAATTGCTATGACTCTGTAATTTTAGTTAAACTTTAAAATTGTTTCAATGTTCTGTTTATTTCTTCATTTACAATTTTTGCAAATTCTTCAATTGTAACTGTAATATTTCCTTTCCCTTCTTGTCCATTACGACGTACAGAAATGGTACCATTTTTTTCTTCTTCTTCACCAACTATTAACATAAATGGCATTTTTTGCATTTCTGCCTCTCTAATTTTCTTACCTATTGTCTCGTTTCGGTTGTCAATTAGGGCGCGAATTTCGTGAATTTCCAGCAAATCTAAAACTTTTTTCGCATATTTTTCATATTTCTCGCTTAAACTTAATATAATTGCTTGTTCTGGCATTAACCAAAGCGGGAAATTTCCTGCAGTATGTTCTAATAAAATAGCTATAAATCGTTCCATTGAACCAAATGGCGCTCTGTGAATCATTACAGGTCGATGCAATTTGTCATCTGCTCCTTTATACGATAATTCAAAACGTTCTGGTAAGTTATAATCTACTTGTATAGTTCCTAATTGCCAACTTCTGCCTAATGCATCTTTTACCATAAAGTCTAACTTTGGACCATAAAATGCAGCTTCGCCAGCTTCAATAATGTAATTTAAACCCTTGTCTTTTGCAGCGCTAATAATAGCATTTTCTGCTTTTTCCCAGTTTTCAACACTACCTATGTATTTGTCAGGATTATTTAAATCTCTAACAGAAACTTGCGCTGTAAAATTTTCAAATCCTAAAGATCCAAAAACATAAAGTACCAAATCAATTACATTTTTAAATTCCGCATCCAATTGATCTGGCATACAGAAAATATGTGCGTCATCTTGAGTAAATCCTCTTACACGTGTCAAACCATGTAATTCTCCAGATTGTTCGTATCTATAAACGGTACCAAATTCGGCATAACGTTTTGGTAAATCTTTGTAAGACCAAGGTCTAGAATTGTATATTTCACAGTGATGCGGACAATTCATAGGTTTTAATAAAAACTCTTCGCCTTCCGCTGGAGTAGTTATCGGTTGAAAACTATCTGCACCATATTTTGCATAATGCCCTGAAGTAACATATAATTCTTTTTGCCCAATGTGCGGCGTAACAACTTGTTCGTATCCTGCTTTCTTTTGGGCTTTCTTTAAAAACTGTTCTAGTCTATCGCGTAAAGCGGCACCTTTTGGTAGCCATAATGGTAAACCTTGTCCAACACGTTGTGAAAAATGGAACAAATCCAATTCTTTACCTAACTTTCTATGGTCGCGTCTTTTAGCTTCTTCTAATAATTCTAAATAGTCCGTTAAATCTTTCTGTTTTGGAAATGACATTCCGTAAACACGTGTTAATTGTTTGTTTTTCTCATCACCACGCCAATATGCACCAGCAATACTCATTATTTTTACAGCTTTAATTATCCCAGTATTCGGAATGTGTCCGCCACGACATAAATCAGTAAATGTTGCATGATCACAAAATGTAATCGTGCCGTCTTCTAAATTAGAAATTAATTCTGTTTTATATTCGTTGTCTTTATATTTTTCTAATGCTTCTGCTTTAGTTACCGCTCGCATTTTAAATTCGTGTTTTTCTCTCGAAATTTCTAAAACGCGGTCTTCAATCTTTTTAAAATCAGCATCTGTAATTTTATGATTCCCAAAATCTACATCATAATAAAAACCATTATCAATCGCAGGTCCAAGTGTAAGCTTAATTCCAGAGTACATTTCTTCAAGCGTTTGTGCCATTACGTGCGAAGTCGAATGCCAAAATGCTTTCTTTCCTTCCTTGTCATTCCATGTATATAAAGTAAGCGTACCGTCAGTGGTTAACGGTGTAGATGTTTCTATCGTCGTGTCATTATAATTAGCCGAAATCACATTTCTAGCAAATCCTTCGCTAATATTTTTAGCAACATCCATCGGAGTTACGCCTTGCGAAAACTCTCTTACCGATCCATCGGGTAAAGTAAC
>JBIPOM010000070.1:0-11353 GCA_044379175.1 Flavobacterium sp.
ATCTGGATTCCAATTTGAGGGAGATATAATAGTGTTTTTTGCGTTATAAATTAGAATTCTATTTCTGGTGAAATAACTTCTATTTGCTGCTGCTTCTACTGATAAATCTTCTTTAATTATTGTTGGAGGAACCGTCCAAGTAGGGTTAAAAACAAAATTAGATAACTTCGAATCTAAAATTGGTGTCATCCTTTTTGGTTTCCCACAAACAATTTTATGTGTAGCTAAAGTATCCTGATTCTTAATAAAATGCAATGAATATTCCGGCAAATTAATTAATAAATATTGCTCGCCAAAATCTCTTGAAAACCAACGCCAACGTTCTAAATTGGCTAAAATTTGTGAACGTCGAGTAGCTACATTATAATTTAATGCTTTAATGGTGCCATAACCAATAACTCCATCTGCTAATAAACCGTGTCTTGCTTGAAATTTCTTTACAGCTTCAAGCATTGAACTATCGTAAATATTGGAATAATTTGTTTGTTTTTCGTCTAAATCTTTCCAATACACCAATCGTTTTTTGATTTCTTTTACTACTTTTAAAGTATCGTTATATTTTATCTTTATAGATTTATTTATTGAATCGAAATTACTTTCTGGCATTTTATCAATAAGAACTAACGCTTCTTTTAATGAAGTATAAATAGGATGATTAGGTAATAGTTTTTTTATTGAACTAGTTATTTTTTTTGATGAAATGGCTTCCTTTAAATGATTTGCCATTGAAAGTGGTTTTTTAAACAAATCCCAGTTATCATATACCTCATCAGGATTTAGTTTTCCTCGATAATACTGATTGCATAGTTTATCATAGGTTTGAGTTAATAAAATATCATAGGCTAATTTTTCTTCTAAAGACAAAGAATCTAGCTTTACTTCTAATTGAAATATTTTATTAATATTGTAATCTTGAGGATTCAATCCTTCGTATTTAGATTTTTCTATTTGCACGATTAAATCTTCTCTATTTTCTGCATCTACCCATATTTCGTGGTTTCCAAATGCATTATAAATACTTTTAATACTATCCGTTTTATCTGTTAACATATCTTCTGGAATAGCATGAATAGTAATTTTTCTGATGGTGTCAAAATAATCTTCGCCGACTTTAAATTCATTATTTGAATTGAGTTTAAATGAAACAAAAATTATAATAACAATAACAACAAGCGATATAATCTTTTTCATTACTATACAATTTTATCAAATTTACCATAAAATACTGGTATATTATCACAAAAGCAAAAATGATTCCAATTTAATTTTCAAAATATTTATACATTAAAAAATGTGGTCCAATCTCAGGAATTTCAAATGAAGTTCCTTTTTTAGAACATCCCATTTTCTCATAAAAAGGCAACGCAATTTCTCTGGCATTAAACCAAAGCAATTCAACTTTATTTGACTCAATAAACCCGAAGATTTTTGTAATTAACAACTTTCCAAATCCAGCGCTTTGGTAGTTTTTTAAAATTGCCATGCCACGCAATTGAAATTGATTTTTAGTATCAAAATTTTCATTATTTGTTTTAAAAAGTGAAGCCACTCCAATTAAATTATCATCTGTAAATAGTCCAAAATGACTAGTGTCAGGTGCGTTATCGCCTAAAAAAAAGCAGGATTCAATAGGTTTTCCAATTCTCAAGACAGCACTTCTAACAGGAAAAGTATCCAAATAATGAATTTCTTTTAGTGTAATTTTATCCATAAAGCATTATAAATTAATAATTTACAAGAATGTTTTTAAGTTTTTTAAGATTTTTATTAAAAAAACTTGCAATTAATCCGTTTTTCATATTATATTTGCACTCACCAAAATAAAATGCGAAAGTAGCTCAGTTGGTAGAGCGTCAGCCTTCCAAGCTGAATGTCGCGAGTTCGACCCTCGTCTTTCGCTCTAAAACTTATTGAATTTTAAAATTCTACCATGCGAAAGTAGCTCAGTTGGTAGAGCGTCAGCCTTCCAAGCTGAATGTCGCGAGTTCGACCCTCGTCTTTCGCTCTAAAGCCTCAAAAAATTTGAGGCTTTTTTTATTTTAAATCACTTAAATCGGCTCCAGCTTCTATTTCAATTGTTTCTTTTCCTTGCTGAAAAAGTCGTGCAGGCAAATCACCTTTTAACGTAATTTTATTTCCTAAAACTTCTAGCCAACTTCCTTCTCTTAATCCTAAAACCGGTTGCGGATTAAAATTATGAAATTCATTTATTCTCGTTTCTCTAGTTTCACCCATGTGCTTTGAACCTTCTATTGGATCTAAATAATGTGGATTTAAATTAAAAGACACCAATCCTAACGTTCTAAAACTCGGCGGATAAACTACTGGCATATCATTTGTAGTTCCAATTGTCAAACCACAAATGTTGCTTCCAGCACTTGTCCCAAGATAAGGAGTTCCGTTTTCAACCGCATTCTGAATGGCATCTAACAAATTATATTTGTACAACATATCTACTAAAACAAAGGTGTTACCTCCACCAGTAAAAATAGCTTCTGCGTTTTGAATCGCTTCTATTGGATTTTCAAATTCATGAATTCCTTTTACTTTAATATTTAATTGTTTAAAAACAGGTTTTACCTTTTCTGTATAGGCATCATGTGAAATCCCTCCTGGCCTTGCAAAGGGAACAAACACTAAATTAGAAACAGATGCAAAATGTTCTGCTAAAGTGGGCAATAAATAATCTAAAAAAATACCACCAAAAACAGTTGATGTACTAGCAATAAGTGCCTTTTTCATAAGTTCAATTAAATTTACTTTATTCTTAACAAAATTTTATATTGATTGTAAAATTGTTATTTTATTTTTACAGAAAATTAATTCATTTGTTATTAAAAACTATTTACAAATAGTAATACTATTACTTTCTCAATTCATAGTTTCGCAGAACGATTCTATAATTAAAGGGAAAATCGTTGTAGAATCAAACTATAGTGAGGGTATAACTATTGTAAATATTTCAAACAAAATTAATACAATTTCTGGAAATGGGGGCTATTTTAGTATAAAAGCTAACGTAAACGACACATTACTATTTTCGTCATTGCATTTTGATGTAATTAAATTAAAAATAACTCAAACTGATTTTGGACAAAATTTATTATTTGTAAAATTGACACCTCGATCTAAAATGATCGAAAAAGTAATAATTACAAACCAAACTGTAATCACAGCCGAAGGTTTAGGTTTAGTACCAAAAGGACAAAAAAGATACACCGTAGCAGAGAGAAGGATTTTATCAAGCGAAGTTGGAAAAGTTTCAATTGGTGGATTAATAAATATAATAACCGGGTATAACAAAGAATTGAAAAGAAATCTTGAAATAGAAAAGAGAGAAAAGTTAATTGATAAAATTAGAAATCAATTTGAGAAAGATTATTTTATAACTATATTACATATACCTGAAAATTACATCGATGGTTTTTTATATTATATTGGAGAAGATAAAAAATCATATGAAATATTAATTGGTAATGATATCAATGCAAAAATGTTTAAATTAGCAGATTTAGCAATAAATTATATGAAGATCATCCCATCCGAAACACTTAAAGAAAAATAATTGAAAACCATTTTACAAATATTACTAATATTATTCTCTCATTTTGTAGTTTCACAAAACGACTCTATCATTAAAGGTAAAATCATTGTTGAAACTGATGATAATGACGGAATTACTATAATTAACATATCAAATAAAACAAATACCATTTCAGGAAAAGGAGGTTATTTTAAAATAAAAGCAAAAGTTCATGACACCATCATGTTTAGTGCCATTCATTTAGTTGGTAAAAAACACATCATTACAAAAAAAGATTTTGGAAAAGATTTACTTTTTATAAAATTAGACATTTACACGCGTCATATAAAAGAAATTATGGTTACTAATGCCGATGATATCACTGCGGAATCTTTAGGATTGGTACCGAAAGGACAAAAAAAATACACACCCGCAGAGCGACGTTTGAAAACCGCAGGCGATTTTAATGGACAATTTGGACTTAATACTGCCTTCAGTATTGACCCATTATTAAACGCTATTTCAGGAAGAACCAAACAATTAAAAGCAGAATTAGAAGTAGAAAGAAAAGAATTTTTACAATATAAAATAAATGCTAACTTTGATTCCGAATATATTATGAATCAATTACACATTCCAGAAGAATATGTTCAAGGATTTGTTTTTTATATAGTAGAAGATGAAGAATTAAAAGCGGCAGCAAAAGCAAAAAATAAAACGCTAATTTCATTCAGAATGAGTGCACTTGCAGTTGATTTTTTGAAATTGAAAAACTTGCAACCTTATTACCAAAAACCTATTGAACCAGAAAAAAGTATAGAAGAAAATACCACTATACCAAAATCCGAAATAGAATCTAAAAAAAATGAATAAAATAAAGTTAAGTATATTGGTTATTGTGTTTTCATTTTTGAGTGCATTTACTTGGCATAAATTTTATGTTGGCGTTTTTCAAATTGATTATTTTAAAGAAAAAAAAGCAGTTCAAATTACAGCAAGACTATTTATTGACGATTTAGAAAAGGCATTAAATAAAAAACATAATAAGCATTTTTATCTTACCACAAAAGATGAAATATCAGATGCAAACGTATATATTACTAGTTATTTAGCGGAAAAATTAAAAATTAAAATAAATAATAAAGTTCAAGTACCCCAGTTTTTAACTAAAGAACAGGAAGACAATATTATTATTTGTTATTTGAAAATACCTTTTAAGGACAACATTAAAGATTTAGAAATTACCAATTCTGTTTTAACAGATATTTTT
The DNA here is from genome assembly GCA_044379175.1 of Flavobacterium sp. Taxonomy (GTDB): domain Bacteria; phylum Bacteroidota; class Bacteroidia; order Flavobacteriales; family Flavobacteriaceae; genus Flavobacterium. The sequence goes on from JBIPOM010000070.1 coordinate 4,794, forward strand.
AAAGAACAACAAAATTTAGTACATTTGAACTTAAATAGTAACAAAAAAACACTTTTGTTTACTAATACAGAAACCAACCAAAAACTGAAATATAAATAATTATGAAAAAGCTACATCTAATTGTATTCCTAATTTTTGCATCATTTATTGCTTTCGCACAAGAAGTTAAAAAGGAAGAAACCAAAAAAGAACTTCAAGGTCACACAGATATTAATAAATTCAGTCAAATGTATGCTGAAATGGCTACGCCTAATATGTTTCGTACTGCTTCTGGTGCGCCAGGCCCAGCCTATTATCAACAACGTGCGGATTATAATATTAATATAGAATTAGATGATAAAGCATCCAAAATGTATGGAAGTGAAACCGTTACATATTATAATAATTCACCTGAATCTTTAGACTATTTATGGGTGCAATTAGATCAAAATATTGCTAGAAGAGACTCACAAACACCTTTGATTGATAGCCAAACAATGCCACAAGCTTCTTCAGTAGAAAACTTTACCAAAACATATATGAGTAAAGGTTTTGATGGAGGTTTTAACTTAGAATACGTAAAAGACGACAAAGGTAACGCTATGAAATACACCATAAATAATACTATGATGCGTATTGATTTACCAAAAGCCTTAAAAAAGGGAGAAAAAATTGTTTTCTCAATTAAATGGTGGTACAATATTAACGATTATATGAAAGATGGTGGAAATGGTCGTTCAGGGTATGAAGTGTTTCCTGATGGAAATAAAATTTATGTAATTGCGCAATTTTACCCAAGAATGTGCGTTTATAATGATGTTGAAGGTTGGCAAAATATGCAATTTTGGGGAAGAAGTGAATTTGCATTAACTTTTGGAAATTATGATGTTAAAATTACCGTTCCTTCTGATCATATTTTAGACGGCACTGGGGTTTTACAAAATAGAAATGAAGTCTATTCTGCAGAACAAGAAAAAAGATGGAAATTAGCTGAAAATTCTTTTGATAAGCCAGTAATTATTGTAACACAAGCAGAAGCAACTGCCGCAGAGAAAAGCTTCGCAACTACCAAAAAAACTTGGCATTTAAAAGCTGAAAATGTAAGAGATTTCGCATTTTCTAGCTCTCGTAAATTTATTTTAGATGCAATGGCAGTTCAAATTGGAAATACCAAACCAATGGCCATTTCTATGTATCCTAAAGAAGCCAATCCGCTTTGGGAAAACTTATCTACAATAGCAGTAGCACACACATTAAAAACGTATTCAAAATACACATTTGACTATCCTTATCCAAAAGCAATTTCAGTTTCGGCAGAAGACCAAGGAATGGAATATCCAATGATTTGTTGGAATTACGGACGTCCTGATGAAAACGGAAAAATTAGTGATCGTACAAAATATGGAATGTTAGGCGTTATTATTCATGAAGTAGGACATAATTTTTTTCCAATGATTGTAAATTCTGATGAAAGACAATGGACATGGATGGATGAAGGTTTAAACACGTTTTTAGAATATTTAGCCGAACAAGAATTTGACAAGAATTTTCCTGCAAATAGAGGTCCAGCAAAATCAATTGTGCCATACATGAAAGGAAATCAACAGTTTTTAGAACCAATTATGAGCCATGGAGATGTAGTTTATAATTTTGGAGCAAATGCTTACGGAAAACCAGCAACTGGATTAAATATTTTACGGGAAACTATTATGGGACATGAGTTATTTGACCATGCATTTAAAACGTATGCCAATCGTTGGAAATTTAAACACCCCACACCTGAAGACTTTTTTAGAACCATGGAAGATGCCTCTGCGGTTGATTTAGATTGGTTTTGGAAAGGGTGGTTTTATTCAACTGATGTGGTAGATTTAGGAATTAAAAATGTAAAACAATTTTATGTAACAGAGGATGCTTCTAAAGAAACTTCTGAATCTGTTAACAGAAGAGGTAGAAGATTACCTAGCGGCGGACCAATGATTTACTTAGTAAATAGTGAAAGTACAGAATTGAAACCAGAATTAAAAACCGCACTTGACACAGAAAAAGTAATGGCTTTAAATGAGTATTTAAACAAAAATTATAGCGCGGAAGAAAAAGCGGCTTTAAAAAATCCAAAATATTTTTACGAAGTAGAATTTGACAAACCAGGAAGTTTAATGATGCCTATTATTGTCGAATTGCAATTTGAAGACGGCACTTCAGAAACTCATAAATTTCCAGTTCAAATTTGGAGAAGAAATAACACTACAGCAAAACGTGTTTTTGCAACTGAAAAAAAAGTAGTGAAAATTCAATTGGATCCAAAATTAGAAACAGCGGATATTGACGTTACCAATAATACATGGCCAAAAGAAGCTGTTGTAGATAAATTTGAACAAATAGAAAAAAAATAAACTATTTTAAAATAAACAGATTGAAGATACTTTTAAACCATTGAGGTAGTAAGATAATTAAGATTATTATATACTTAATGAAACTTAATTTCTTAATGGTTTTTATTTTTTAACTATAAAAAACACTAAGTTTTACTACATTTGTAATTCATAAAAAATCAAAACTATGTTCGGTATTGGCGGAGGAGAAATCTTTTTTATATTAATTGTAATTCTAATGCTTTTTGGATCAGATAAAATTCCAGAAATTGCCAGAGCATTGGGAAAAGGCATGGCTCAATTAAAAAATGCAACCAATGAAATTAAACATGAAATTCAAAAAGGCACAGAAGATAGTGGCTTAGACTTTAAAAGTTTAACTGGCGGAATTACAGATGAAATTGCAAACGCAAAAGAAAGCATGACTAAAGCAATTAGTCCAACTGATTTTTCAAATCCAATTACAGAAATAAAAGAAGATATTGAAAATGCAACTGGTCCAATAAAACGTCAATTGTAATGCTGGAAAAATTAATCAATTTAGATAAAAAATTATTTATATTTCTTAATAATTTAGGTTCTAAACCATTTGATGAAATTTGGTTATTAGTTACCAAACAATTAAATTGGATTCCGTTTTTTTTAATTTTACTTTTAATTTTATATAAAAAATTAGGAACAAAAAAAACAGGAATAGCACTACTAGTTATTGCAGCCTTAATTACGTTTACAAATGAAGTTACAGATGTAATTAAATTTTCGATACAACGAATTCGTCCTTGTAATGATGACGCTCTGGTAGGTCTAATCAGAGTAGTGAAAGACAGCGATACGTTTAGTTATTTTTCTGGACACGCATCAAATTCAACAGCAGCAATGATGTTTGTGTTTTTAATTTTAAGAAAACACTATAAATACAGTTACCTATTATTTCTTTATCCTTTAATTTTCGCATACAGTAGAATTTATTTAGGACTACACTTTCCTCTAGATATTATTTCTGGATTTGTTTTTGGAAGCTGCACTAGTCTTTTCTTTTTTAAAGTTTACAATGTTATAATTTTAAAGTATGTACCAAATTCCTAATTTAACATCTTTACGATTTATATTAGCATTACTTGTTGTACTTTTTCACACGCCTGAATTTTTCGCGAATAGAAGTTTACCCTATTATAATAATACTTTATTTTTAAAAGGAAATGAAAGTGTTTGGATGTTTTTCTCGCTAAGTGGTTTTTTAATTGTACGTAAGTTATTCGGTGAAAAAATAAAAACTAATTCTATTAATCTGAAAAGGTTTTTTCTAAATAGAATTTATAGAATATTTCCACTTTACTATTTAGTATTAATATATGGTTTTATTCATTACCAAATTATTTTACCAAAGTTGGGTTTTCAATTCGAAAATTCCTATAATATTTTAGAAGGAATATTGCTTTCAGTAACATTTTTTTCAAATATATTTTTGACATACTCGCCAGGTGGAATTATTGAAATTCTATGGTCTATAGGTATTGAAGAACAATTTTACTTAGCAATCGCACCATTATTTTATTTCTTACCAAAATCAAAACTAAAAACCACTTTAATATTATTGACTGTAGTCTTTTTACTTCTTTTTATAAGTAATACATTTCCTTTGTTGAAAGCATATAAAATGTATTTTTTCTTTTTTACATTTAGTGGACTTTGTTCCGTTTATTTTGAAAAAACAAATTTTAATAATTTATTTTCTAATTTAATTTATTTAACAACCTTAATGTATCTTTTTAGCAATTTGTTTAAAATCAATCTAAACGAAAATGAATATTATATATTTAGCATGATATTGTTTGGTTTATTTTTAACCGTTCTTTCAAAAAAACCAATTTTTATTTTAGAAAACCAAACCTTAAAATACTTAGGCACTATATCTTACGGAATTTATATGTTTCATGCAATTGCAATGCAAATTGTAGGTTTAGTATATATTAAGTTGCAAATTGAAAATAAAACACCTTCATATCTGTATATTTTAAGCTATACTTTTTTGATTATTTTTTTGACCATTATTATGGCTCACTTATCTTATAAATATTATGAATCGTATTTTTTAAAATTCAAAAAACCTACAACACACGAGTAACCGTCAAGCCATCACGGATAGGCAATAAAACGGTTTCTACACGAGAATCTTCATTAATAACTTTATTATAATCAAGTAATATTTGTGTGCTTTTGTCGTTTATTTTAACTTCTTCTAAAACCTTTCCGCTCCACAATACATTATCAGACAAAATGATGCCACCTTTATTCATTAACGGCACAATTAAATGAAAATAATTAATGTAATTTTCTTTATCTGCATCTATAAAAACCAAATCAAAATTTTTATTTAAAGTAGGAATAATTTCAATGGCATCACCAATATGTTGTACAATTTGATTGGAATAATCAGATAAATCAAAATATTTTTTTTGAATTTCTTCTAATTCTTCATTTATATCAATAGTGTCTAACGTCCCGTTTTCTTGTAAACCTTCTGCCAAACATAAAGCAGCATAACCCGTATAAGTCCCAATTTCTAAAATAGATTTAGGATTAATTATTTTGGATAACATACTCAAAACTCTACCTTGAAAATGGCCGCTTAGCATTCGTGGTTGCAAAATTTTCTGGTGGGTTTCTTTATTCAATTGCACCAATAATTCTGGTTCTTGTTGCGAATGAGTGGCTACGTAATTTTCTAAATCTTCTGATATAAAGTGCATAACTGTTATAAATTTCTAAGTACAAAAGTACAAAAAGCAATGGCAATGGCAATATCAAAAAGCAATGGCAATGATAATGGCAAAAAACAATGACAATATCAAAAAGTAATGATAATTAAGAAAATAAAACATTGAAATTAAAATGGTATCAAATAAAGACTAAATTTTGAATTTTGATATTATCATTGATATTGCCATTGCTTTTTGTACTTTTGCCGTATGCAAGCAGAAAAAAAAGACATACGTGCCTTATCTAAAGAGCAGTTAAGAGATTTCTTTGTCACTAATGGCGATAAAGCGTTTCGTGGCAATCAAATTTACGAATGGCTGTGGAGTAAAAGTGCGCATTCATTTGAAAGCATGACCAATGTTTCGAAAGAAACTCGTGCTATGTTAGAAGCCAATTTCGTGATTAATCACGTAAAAGTGGATACGATGCAACGCAGTGAAGACGGAACTGTAAAAAATGCGGTGCGTTTACACGATGATTTAATTGTTGAAAGTGTTCTTATTCCAACCAAAACGAGAACTACTGCTTGTGTATCGAGTCAAGTTGGATGTAGTTTAGATTGTAATTTTTGCGCTACTGCAAGATTAAAACGAATGAGAAACCTAACACCTGGTGAAATTTACGACCAAGTAGTAGCTATAGATAACGAGAGTAAATTGTATTACGACAGACCGCTTTCAAATATTGTTTTTATGGGAATGGGTGAACCTTTAATGAATTACCCAAACGTAATGAAAGCAATCGATATGATTACGTCAAACGAAGGTTTAGGGATGTCGCCAAAACGAATTACCGTTTCTACTTCTGGAGTTTCGAAAATGATTAAAAAAATGGCTGATGATGCTGTAAAATTTAATTTAGCCGTTTCTTTGCACTCTGCAATTGAAGCCACTCGAAACGAAATTATGCCGTTTACTAAAAGTTTTCCATTAACAGAATTACGTGAATCATTAGAATATTGGTACGCCAAAACAAAAAGTAAAATTACTTATGAATACGTAGTTTGGAAAGGTATTAATGATGACAAAGCCTCTATTGATGCCTTAGTGAAATTTTGCAAATATGTACCTTGCAAAGTCAACTTAATTGAATACAACGCAATTGATGATGGCAATTTCCAACAAGCCAGCGAACAAGCTACAAAAGACTATATTACTGCTTTAGAAAGAAATAATATTGTAGTAAAAGTAAGAAAAAGTAGGGGAAAAGATATCGATGCCGCTTGCGGACAATTAGCTAATAAATCATAAAAAAATATTTTTCTAATCCTTTAATCTGTAGTATCTTTGAGGTAATGAAAATTACCGAGCAAATAAAAGAACCCATAGCCTACGAAATGGAACTTTTCGAGAAAAAGTTTCAATTGGCTATGTCTTCAAAAGTCGCCTTGTTAAATCGTATTACGCATTATATTGTCAACCGAAAAGGGAAACAAATGCGACCAAT
>JBIPOM010000071.1:0-11339 GCA_044379175.1 Flavobacterium sp.
GCAGAAGCCGATATTAAAAAGGTAATTGCCGAAAAAATAGATGCTAATGCAAAAGTTAAAGTCAATATTAAAGTAGAAGCTCCAACAAAAGAAGAAGCCAATACCATTAAAGGAAAACAAATTCCGGGTATTAGTAATATTATTGCAGTTTCATCTGGAAAAGGCGGTGTTGGAAAATCGACTATTACAGCAAACTTAGCCGTTGCTTTATCTAAAATGGGATTTAAAGTAGGTATTTTAGATGCTGATATTTATGGGCCATCAATGCCAATTATGTTCGATGTAGAATCAGCCAAACCCATTTCAGTTGAAATAGAGGGAAAATCTAAAATGCAACCCGTACAAAGTTATGGTGTAGAACTATTATCCATCGGATTTTTCACCAAACCAGACCAAGCGGTTATTTGGCGCGGTCCGATGGCTTCAAAAGCGTTAAACCAAATGATTTTTGATGCCAATTGGGGCGAATTAGATTTTATGTTAATCGATTTACCTCCAGGAACGGGGGATATTCACTTGTCAATTATGCAATCCTTGCCGATTACGGGTGCCGTTGTAGTAAGTACGCCTCAAGCGGTTGCTTTAGCAGACGCCAAAAAAGGAGTGTCTATGTTTATGTCCGATGCGATTCAGGTTCCAGTATTGGGAATTATCGAGAACATGGCTTATTTTACACCAGAAGAACTTCCAGAAAATAAATATTATATCTTTGGAAAAGAAGGCGCTAAAAACTTAGCAGCAGATTTAGAAGTGCCATTTTTAGGCGAAGTACCTTTAGTACAAAGTATCAGAGAGGCAGGAGATTACGGAAGACCAGCGGCAATGCAAACGGGAACGATTTTAGAAACTGTTTTTGAAGAATTAGCCAGAAGTGTAGTAGCAGAAACGGTAAAAAGAAACGAAACATTACCTGCTACAGAGGCAATAAAAATAACAACAATGGCAGGATGTTCTGCAGTGAAAAAATAGACATTTTAAATTTCTTAGACATTTCAGTCTAAAAATCTAAAGATTCTAATAATTTATAAAGTCTAAAATTATGACAGAAATTGAAATAACTGAAAACATTGAAAAAGCCTTAGCAGAGATTCGTCCGTTTTTAAATTCAGACGGAGGTGATATTGAATTAGTGGAAGTTCTTGATGGAAAACACGTAAAAGTTAGATTACAAGGCGCTTGTACGAGTTGCAGTTTAAGCATCAGCACAATGAAAGCGGGTGTTGAAACTACCATCAAAAAGTATGTTCCACAAATAGAAACAGTAGAAAACGTTAATTAGTTATTAGTCGAAAGTTTTAAAGTTAATTATTAGACTTTATACTTTAGACATTTAGACTTAAATAAAATGATTGAAACAGATATATTAATAATTGGAGCAGGACCCACAGGACTTTTTGCAGTTTTTGAAGCCGGTTTATTACAATTAAAATGTCATATTATTGACGCACTTCCTCAACCAGGAGGGCAGTTAGCAGAATTATATCCAAAAAAGCCTATTTTTGACATTCCAGGTTATCCTGAAGTTTTAGCAGGTGATTTGGTTACCAATTTAATGGAACAAATTAAGCAATTTCAACCGGGATTTACTTTAGCTGAAACGGCTGAAACTATTGAAAAATTAGAAGACGGTACGTTTATTGTTACTACCAATAAAGGCACAAAACACAAAGCAAAAGCGATTGCAATTGCGGGCGGCTTAGGAACTTTTGAACCCAGAAAACCTGTTTTAAAAGACTTAGAATTTTACGAAAATGAAGACCGAGGTGTTGATTATTTTGTAAAAGATCCAGAAAAATATCGAAATAAAAACATTGTAATTGCAGGCGGTGGTGATTCTGCTTTAGATTGGAGCATTTTCCTTGCAAATGTTGCAGCTTCCGTCACTTTGATTCACAGAAGAAATGAGTTTCGAGGTGCTTTAGATTCAGTAGAAAAAGTACAAGAATTAAAATCTTCAGGCAAAATAAAATTAATTACCCCTGCCGAAGTTTCAAGTTTAAATGGTACGGAAAGAGTTGAATCTATTACTATTGATACGAATGGCGAAAAAATGAATTTACCTGCCGATTATTTTATACCACTTTTTGGTTTAACACCAAAATTAGGTGCTATAGCAAATTGGGGATTAGAGATTGAAAAAAACGCCATTAAAGTAAATAACGCTTTGGATTATCAAACAAATATTGATGGAATTTATGCTATTGGCGATGTAAATACCTATCCAGGAAAGTTAAAGCTAATTTTATGCGGATTTCACGAAGCTACACTAATGTGTCAAAGCGTATACAACCGAATTCATCCAGGAAAACGTTATGTGTTAAAATACACCACTGTTTCTGGTGTAAATGGCTTTGATGGGACTAGAAAAGAAGCTGAAAAAGCGGTTGTAAAAAGTATTGAATAATTAGTTACATTTGTAATAAACGCATCAAAATGGAAGATATTAGAATGGATAGAAGTGTGGTTTCAAAATCTTCTTTTGAAGAAGCGGATGATCACGTAACTTTTTATTATAATAAAACGCCAATGGAAAGATTATATTACGTTTGTGATATTATAAATTCTATTTTTGATTCAAGTCCTGAAAAAAAAGTAGATAGAACCATTTTTTCCGCTAGAAAACATGCAGAACGTATTTAATATTGATTTTCTAGAGTTCTTAGAACTATTAGATAATCACGAAGTAGAGTATTTATTAGTTGGTGGATATGCAGTAATTCTTCATGGATACGCCAGAAGTACTGGCGATATGAATTTATGGGTAAACCAAACCAATGAAAATTACAATAAATTAAAATTAGTTTATACTAATTTTGGTGCGCCAATTTTTTCAATTGAAGATTTTGAAAGCGATAAATTTGATGTATGGAGTATTGGGGTGGAGCCTAGAAAAATTGAGATATTAACTAAGGTTAGCGGTTTAGAATTTAAAGAATCAAAAAAAAATTGTGTATATCTTAACTTTGAAAAATTTAAAATTCCATATATAGATTTTGAAGATTTGATGAAGAATAAAATAACAACGGGAAGATTAAAAGATTTAGCAGACGTGGAACAATTAATGAAGAATAAAAAACATTGAGTCAAGATATAACCCTATTTATTACGGATAGAAACGGAGTAAAACACGAAGTGTTGGCCCCAATAGATATGAATATGAATGTCATGGAACTAATCCGTTCTTATGAATTGGCAGAAGAAGGAACTGTTGGTATCTGTGGTGGAATGGCTATGTGTGCTTCATGCCAATGTTATTTACTTAACGATGTCTTAAAAACCGAAAGAAACGACGATGAAGAAGCTATGTTAGCTGACGCCTATCATGTGAAAGACAACAGCCGATTAGGGTGTCAAATACACATTTCAGAAGACTTAGAGGGCTTGGAAATAGAAATCGCACCAGAACAATAAAAAAGCGAGAAGTATTTCTCGCTTTTTTATTTTACACTAATTTTTATTGAAACGCCTGTTCTAAATCGGCAAGTAAGTCTGAAATGTCTTCTACACCTACGCTTAAACGAACCAAATCGTCTGTTATACCAATTTCTTTTCTTTTTTCTTCAGGAATTGATGCGTGAGTCATTAATGCAGGATGATTGGCTAAAGATTCCACACCACCCAAAGATTCGGCTAAAGTGAATACTTTTACTTTTTCTAACATTTTAATCGCATCGGCTTTCGCACCCGATTTAAAAGTGAAAGAAACCATACCACCAAAACCACCAATCATTTGTTTCTTAGCAATTTCGTGATTGGGATGACTTTCTAATCCTGGATAATAAACAGAAGCTACTTTTGGATGATTTACTAAATATTCCGCTACTTTTGCCCCGTTTTCACAATGTCTTTGCACACGTAAGTGTAAGGTTTTGATACCTCGTAATACTAAATAACTATCCATTGGGCCTAAAGTTCCGCCTGTTGCAAATTGCGCAAAGTGTAGTTTTTCGCCTAACGCTTCGTCTTTTACAATTAAGGCCCCAGCAATTACATCACTATGACCGCCTAAATATTTAGTTGCCGAATGCATCACGATATCTGCACCTAAATCTAAAGGTTTTTGTAAATAAGGCGTGGCAAAGGTATTATCTACTGCGAAAAGCAAGTTGTGTTTTTTGGTAATTTTTGCAATTTCAGCAATATCCGCTAATTTCATTAATGGATTGGTTGGCGTTTCTACCCAAACCAATTTCGTATTTTCATTAATTAACGACTGAAATTTTTCAAAATTCGTCATATCAATAAAATGAAATTTTATTCCAAATTCTTGATAAATACGAGCAAACATTCGGTACGTACCGCCATATAAATCGTCCATAGCAATGACTTCATCCCCAGGTTTTAAAAGTTTCATTACTGAATCCGTTGCCGCTAAACCAGAAGCAAAAGCTAAACCTCTCACACCATTTTCAATACTGGCTAACGCTTGTTCTAAAGCGGTACGAGTGGGATTGGCAAATCTACTATATTCGTATCCTTCTGCTAAGGGCACACCTGGACTTGTTTGCACAAATGTTGAGGTTTGATATACCGGTGGCATAACGGCTCCAGTACTTGGATCGTGATGCTGATTTCCGTGAATTACTTTGGTGTTGAATTTCATTATTTTATATATTAATATTTTATATTCCTTGTTGTTTGTCGCCTCGTAATTGGCGGTATTGTTTTCTGGCTTCCGTAAAATAGATACTATCTGGATGTTCCAGAACTACTTTTTCGTATAAATTTTTAGCTTTTTCTAAATCGTTTAGTTGATTTTTATTAATTTCTGCCGAATAAAATAAGGCTTCATCAATATAAATGCCGTCTTTGTGATTCTCTAAAATGGTTTGATAATAACCAATTGCTTTTGCAAAATTACCTAATTTCTCGTAATTTTTTGCTACTTTATATAATGTTCCGGCTTCAATAGATTGTCCTTTGTGTTTCTCTAAAATTTGTAAAAATGCTTCTAATGCATCTTTTGGTTTATTTTGATATTCTAATAAATCGGCTTTTGAAAAATCTTGTAACGCCACTTGAAGTGAATCTTCTGCAGAATTATCGCTAATTAATAAGAACAATTCTACGGCATCATTCGCAATTAATTGAGTAGAAGCTTGTTTTAATTCTTTTGCTTGTTTCATGCTCCAATTGAAATCTTTCTTAAAGAAACTGGTTTTTGCCATTCGCATACTTGCTTCGTGAGAAAATTCATCATTAGGTAAATCGTTTTGAATTTGTGCATAATAAATAATCGCTTGATTGAACTTTTCGTTAAATACAAAAACATCCGCAAGTTCCATCTTTACTTTTGCTTTCTGACGAATATTTATTGGCATTTCCATAGTTGCTTCTAAAAGTGCTTTTGCTTTTTCAAAATCATTCAAATAAAAGGCTTTAAAATGGGCTGCTAAAATTCTTAAATCTATGGCATAAGGCGAATTCCCATACTGGCTTAATAACGTTTCAAATTTTGTTTGAATCACTGAATACGTTTCTGGTTTTGCAGTTTCAATTTCATTTTTGAGTAAGAAACAATTTGCGTTTACAAGAACAGATTCGTCAGTTGTATTTTGTAAAATGAATTCAAAAATAGCTTGTGCGGTTTCCGTTTCTTTTTCATTTACACAAATTTGCGCCAGTTGAATGATGTCATCAAACGATTCTGGATTTCTTTTATAAATTGATTTTTCTTGAATAAAAGCTTTGTTGTATTCTTTAAGGTTTATGTATAACCAACTTAAAAATTGATTCCAATATATGTCTTGTGTTTTTTGGGTGCGAAGTAATAGTTCTTTTTTTAGGGAATTGGCAAACACATTTTCTGCATCATCTTGCATAAAAAACACCAACTGATTTTGTACACTTAACGTCGAATTTATATTGGCATAAGAGTAATCTAATAATTTTACTACCATCACATCTAAATTTCCCATTTGACCTTGAAGCAAAGCCATTTGGTAATCGAAATTCATACTTGAATTTGTTTTTTGTGCTATTTCATATGTGGAATACGCCTGAAGTAATAACGATTTTTGCTCAAAAGCTTGCCCGATTTGATAGGCATAATTGGGTTGTTTTGCTACTATATCAAGTGCTTTTTTGTAATATAAATCAGCTTTGTTTTGGTCTTTTTCTAATTGTGCATTGTATCCTAATTCAACAAAAATAATAGGTTGATTGTTTGCTTCTTTTTTGTTTAATAGTAATTTTTCGGCTTTATCGAATTGTTTTAAACCTTGAAAACAAGCCACTAATTTTTGAGTAAAATAGAAATTATTGGGTTGTTTTTTATCCATTTCTTCATACAAAGATGCGGCTTTATCAAATTCACCTTTGTCAAAGTAATTTTGTGCCAATTGTTCGTTTTGAGAAACCACAAGTAGCGAGAAAAAGGACAATATAATGGAATAAATTTTTTTCATAAAAAGAATGCACTAAAGTAACAAAAAATGGTTAACTCAGTGCATTGTTAGTAAAGATTTAATATTAGTTTATAATATCAAACCCAGTATATCGTCTTAATACTTCCGGAATTACGATGCCTTCCGGCGTTTGGTAGTTTTCTAAAATTCCTGCTAATACGCGAGGTAAGGCTAATGAACTTCCGTTTAAAGTGTGTGCCAATTGGTTTTTCCCATTCGCATCTTTGTATCTTAATTTTAATCGGTTTGCTTGGAAAGTTTCAAAATTAGAAACAGAAGAAATTTCTAACCAACGATCTTGTGCGGTTGAAAATACTTCGAAATCATAGGTTAATGCCGATGCAAAACTCATATCACCACCACATAATCGTAAAATTCGGTAAGGCAATTTTAATTCTTGTAAAATTTCTTTCACGTGTTCCACCATTCCGTCTAAAGCGGCATAAGAATTTTCTGGTTTTTCAATTCGTACAATTTCTACTTTATCAAATTGGTGTAAACGATTTAATCCTCGAACGTGAGCGCCATAAGAACCTGCTTCTCTTCGGAAGCAAGGCGTATAACCAGTGCATAAAATAGGTAAATCATTTTCTGAAACTAAATCGTCTCTGAAAATATTTGTTACAGGCACTTCAGCAGTTGGAATTAAATATAAGTTATCCGTTGCATCGTGATACATTTGTCCGTCTTTATCTGGCAATTGACCTGTTCCATATGCTGAAGCTTCATTTACTAAATGAGGAACTTGATATTCTTTGTAGCCTGCATCTGTATTTTTATCTAAGAAATAAGAAATTAACGCACGTTGTAATTTAGCTCCTTTTCCTTTGTAAACAGGGAAGCCTGCACCAGTGATTTTTACCCCTAATTCAAAATCGATAATATCATATTTTTTTGCTAATTCCCAATGCGGTAAAGCCCCTTCATGTAATTTAGGAATGTCTCCCTCTTCAAAAACGTTTATGTTTTCTTCGGGTGTTTTTCCAAAAGGAACAATTTCGGCTGGTAAATTTGGTAATTTATACAATACGTCCTGCAATTGACTTGCAATTGTATTCAAACTTTCGTTTAATTGTTTTGAATTTTCTCTAATTTGAGTTGTTTTTTCTTTTAAGATTTCGGCTTTGGCTTTTTCGCCATTTTTCATCATTTCGCCTATATCTTTAGATAATTTATTAGATTCTGCTAACAAATTGTCTAATTCTACTTGTGTATTTCTTCGTTTTTCGTCTAATTCTACAACGAGTTCAACAATTGCAGTAGCATCGAAGTTTTTTTTCGCCAATCGCGTAATCACCTCTTCTTTGTTTTCTCTAATAAAATGGATTTGTAACATATTTCTTTATTTATGGAAAGCAAATGTAAGGAATTGTTGTAAATTTTTCGAAAAGAGCACATAGAAATGTATGTAATGTTTAAAAATTGAAAATAATTACCTAGTTTCGTGTTTTAATTTATGATAATGAAAAAAATTATTTACTACATTTTTGTTTTAACTACCACATTTTGTTTTTCACAAACTCCAGAATCAGAATTTGATAAAATGGTGGAATCCGAATCGAAATCGGCCGCTTCTACTATGAATGTTCAAGTAAATCCGAACACACAAAATTATGATGTTACGTATCATGAATTACGTTTTACAGTCAATCCAAACAATACACCCGCAGCTATTAGTGGTGTTGTAAAAACCACCTTTACAGCTTTATCAAACATGAATTCTATTACTTTTGATATGGCCACTCAGTTAGCAGTGAGTTCAGTAACAATGAATACTACTAATTTAACCTATTCGCAAAGTAATTATCAGTTAATAATAAATTTTCCGAGTACAATTTCAACTGGAACGAGTGCTTCTGTAATAATCACCTATGCGGGTATTCCGCCAACTACAGAAGGGGCTTTTACAAGAAGTACGCATAACGGAACACCTGTAATTTATACACTTTCTGAACCTTTTGGTGCTAGAGATTGGTGGCCATGTAAACAGGATTTAAATGATAAGATCAACAGTTTTGATATGTACATTACGGCACCTTCTACTTTTAACAGCGTGTCGAATGGGTTACAGCAAAGCAGAATAATAACAGGATCAAATGCTACTACGCATTTTAAACATTTATATCCTATACCCGCTTATTTAATTGTTTTAAACATTACAAACTACGAAGTTTACAATCAGCAAGCAGGTTTAGGCACCTTATCTAGTCCGTTTTTTCCTATAGTTAATTATTTGTATCCAGAATCCAATACAACTACAATTCAAACTCAGTTAGGAGTAACTCCGGGAATTATGAATTTATTTGAAAGTTTATTAGAACCCTATCCGTTTAGAAATGAAAAATATGGTCATGCGCAGTTTGGCTGGGGTGGTGGTATGGAGCACACGACAGTTTCATCAATGGGAAGTTTTGGAAGAGATTTAATCTCACATGAATTAGCACACCATTGGTTTGGTAATAAAATCACATGTGGTACTTGGAAAGATATTTGGTTAAATGAAGGGCTTACAGAATACATGTCAGGTTTGGTTCATGAACAAGATGGGCCGTCTAATTTTGTAACTTGGAAAAATAATAAAATAAATAATATCACATCTTCACTTTCTGGTGCTACCTATTTAACAGATGCAGAAGCATTAAACGTAAATCGGATTTTTAGTTCACGATTAACCTATAATAAAGGCGCGATGATTACCCACATGTTACGATGGAAACTAGGAGATTTAAAGTTTTTTCAAGGGTTAAAAAGTTATTTAGCTGATCCTGCCTTGGCATTTGGATATGCCGTTTCAGCAAATTTAAAATCTCATTTAGAAGCTGCGGATAATGGAAATAGTTTAACCGAATTTTTTAACGATTGGTTGTATAATCAAGGATATCCTAGTTATGCTATTACTGCTCAAAACTGGGGTGCAGGTCAAGCAAAAATAATTGTAAATCAAACGCAATCTCATACAAGTGTTTCTTTTTTTGAAATGCCAATACAAATTAGATTAACGGGAAGTGGGGCTCAAGTTTTAGATGTTGTTGTAAACAATACCACAAATGCACAAGAGTTTATTGTTCAGGTTCCATTTGTAGTAACAGGTGTGGCTTTTGATCCAAACAAACATATTATTTCAAAAAACAACACGGCTACATTAGGCACTGAAAATTTTGATTTGAACTCGGCGATTTCTATTTTTCCTGTTCCGTCAGAAAACGAATTAACCATACAATTCCCAAACAATGTAACTTTATTTAAAACTGAAATTTATAATAATTTAGGACAACTTTTGAAAACAGACTATAGAAACGTTCTTGATATTTCTGAACTTTCAAGTGGTGTTCATTTTTTAAAAATTGAAACTTCAGAAGGTATATTTCATAAAAATTTCATAAAAAAATAGGGTAACCATAAAATAATATTAAAAAGTAAGGCGAAAACCTTACTTTTGCTTTTTTAAAACAAAATATAACAACATGATTCAAATAGCACAAATACTTTTTATATTATCTGTATTGGTAATTCTTCATGAATTCGGACATTATATTACTGCTAAAATGTTCAAAATGCGAGTAGAAAAGTTTTATTTGTTTATGGATGTGGGTTTCTCTTTACTTAAAAAGAAAATTGGCGAAACCGAATGGGGAATTGGCTGGTTACCATTAGGCGGTTATGTGAAAATTTCCGGGATGATAGACGAAAGCATGGACGAAGACCAAATGAAGCAAGAACCACAACCTTGGGAATTTCGTTCAAAACCAGCTTGGCAACGTTTAATTGTGATGTTAGGAGGGATTATTGTAAATATATTATTAGCGTGGTTTATTTATACCGTAATGTTTTCTACAGTAGGACAAAAATATATTTCGACTGAAAAAATTCAAAAAAATGGATTGGCTTTTGGTGAAATTGGACAAAGTGTAGGTTTTAAAAACGGAGATAAAATAGTGTCTATTGATGGTACTTTACAACCCAAATTTAATTGGGCTGTAATTGATGTTTTATTGAGCGATGAAGTTATCATAGATAGAAACGGAACAGAGGTTAAATTAAATTTAACGGATGAACAAAAAGGAGAAATTTTGGGGGGTGAAGGGAAAAACTTTATCCAACCAAGAATTTCAAAGATTGCTATTGACTCCGTTACCCCAAAATCTGAAGCAGCTAATGCAAAATTAGTAAAAGGCGATGTAATACAATCTGTAAACGGCAAACAATTTAGTTATTTTGATGTTTTTGCTGAAGACTTAAAAAATTCAAAAAACGACTCAATTAATATAGTTGTTGAAAGAAATTCTAAGTTAGTACATCTAAGAGCAAAAGTAAATCCAGAAGGCAAGTTAGGTTTTGTCCCTAAAATCCAAGATAAATTTGATTTTCAAATTACCAACAAACTTTCTTTTGGTGAGGCAATTTCAGCTGCAGTAAAAGAATCCTATCAGCTGTTAGTTTATAATGTAAAACAGTTTAAATTAATATTAAAACCCGCAACAGGCGCTTATAAACAAGTAAAAAGTCCTATTGGTATTGCACGTCAATTACCAGATTCATGGGATTGGGAATTTATTTGGAATTTCACCGCTTTATTTTCAATCGGTTTGGCTTTTATGAACTTATTACCTATTCCAGGTTTAGATGGTGGTCACGCGTTATTTACCATTGTGGAAATGATTACGGGTAAAAAATTATCAGACAAAGCTGCTGGATACGTGCAAACTGGAGGTATGATATTCTTACTTTCGTTGATGGCATTGACGTTTGGAAAGGACATTTACCAATTGATTTTAGATAAATTAGTAAATTAAAATAAAAAAGTGTTTAAATATTTTTGATAAAATAAAAATTCAATTATATTTGCACTCGCTTAAATAAAGAAGCAACTTCCTTCTTAGCTCAGTTGGTTAGAGCATCTGACTGTTAATCAGAGGGTCCTTGGTTCGAGCC
>JBIPOM010000072.1:0-11324 GCA_044379175.1 Flavobacterium sp.
AACATTTTAAAACAAATAGTACAAGTTTTTTAAGTCAATTATTGGCTGAAAATAATATTGTAGAATCAAAATACCAAAACGATTTTCAATCCATTTGGCAAGACAGATTAGTAAAACACGAAAAGTATATGTCTGAAATTCCATTTTCAGATTTTAAAGTTTTCGATTTTTTAAGCAGTCAATTACCTGAAAATATTCAGTTACAAGTTAGTAATAGTTCGCCAATTCGATATCTGCAATTGGTACCTTGCAATAAAACAATTGAGGTGTTTTGTAATCGTGGCACAAGTGGTATTGATGGCAGTACTTCAACAGCAATTGGTGCGGCTGTAGCAAATAAAAAGCCTACAATCTTAATTACGGGCGATATAAGTTTTCTGTACGATAGTAATGCGTTATGGAACAATTATATTCCGAAAAATTTCAAAATTATTTTAATTAATAATAGTGGAGGAGGGATTTTTAGAATTTTACCAGGACATCAAGAAACGGAAACGTTCAATACTTTTTTCGAAACCTCACATCATTTAACAGCAGAGCATTTAGCAAAAATGTATGCTTTTGAGTATATCTCAGTTCAAAACGAAACCGAATTGCACTCTGTTTGGGATTCTTTTATATCAAATCAAAGTAAGCAATCAATTTTAGAGATTTTTACCCCAGAAAAAATAAATGATATTGTTTTATTAGATTACTTTAAGAAGTTGTAATTCAGGTTCTTATATATACAATAAATAAATAATCCTCAATACTATTGAGGATTTGCTTTTATTTTTTTCCGTCTTTAAATTTAAATTTTTCAACCGGATTTTGTTTGGCTGGTTTTTTATCATTGCCAAATTTATTTTTTCCGAACGCTGGTTTTTTTTCTGAATTTTCACCTGTTTTTGGTTTAAACTCTTTTTTGTCGCCAGTTCTTGGTTTAAACTGAGTTTTACTATCCGTTTTATTATATGGTTTTTTCGGTTTGTAAATGGTTTTATCTGTTCGTTCTGTTTGTGTTTCGTAATTTTTATGTGTTTTAATTACTTCTCGTGGGTTTTTCGGATTATCCTTCGTACCACGTAAATGAATAATTAAACCGTTTAAAAAATTACGAAGTACTTGGTCGCCACATTCCATAAAATTAGCGTGGTCTTCCGCACGGAAAATATCACCTAATTCGCCTTTCGACATTTTAAAATCGACTAAATTTAAGATTTCAACTATTTGGTCGTCACGTAATTGTAAAGCCACACGAAGTTTTTTGAAGATATCGTTATTATTCATTTTATAGTTTGTTGTTTGTTTTTTGTTGCGACTTTCGACTTTCGACTTTCGACATTTTTAGAAAAGCCAAAGATACGCTTTTGCAAACGCATTTCGCCATAATTTTTCGTTATGTTCACCCTCTTTTATGATTACTGATTTATTTAGCTTTTTGCATTCACAACGTTTTGAATTGATGAGCGTTTCCATTTCTTTCATATCAGAAACCATTGCACCGCTATCTTCTTTGTCGCCACAAAGCAAATAAATTTTGGTAGTAAATTTTGGTGTGTCTTCCATTTTCTGAAAAATTTCTTTTTTGTTTATCCAAAAAGCAGGCGAGAAGCAACCTGTTTTTCCAAAAACCTCTGGATATTGCAAAGCCGCGTAAAAAGAAACCAATCCGCCGAGTGAACTGCCCCAAATACCCGTATTTTTTGCGTTTGTTTTAGTTCTGTAGGTTGTGTCTACTTGAGGTTTTAACGTTTTTACAATAAATTCTAAGTAGGCATTGGCATTTCCGCCGCCATATTTTTCGTTTTTATAAGGACTTAGTTCGTCTGTTCGTTTTTCATTTCCGTGTTCAATACCAATAATAATGACTTTTGCATTCAAACTATCTAAAGTTTCGTCAATTTTCCATTCTCCGGCATAAGAAGCTGTTGCATCAAATAAATTTTGGGCATCGTGCATGTAAATTACAGGATATTTTTTATTTGATTTTTCGTAATTTAAAGGTAAATATACCCAGATTTTCTTTTTAGTTTGTAGTTGCGGTGCCTCTATTTCAAATGTGGAATATCGCTTTTGTGCTTCTGTTTTCGAAATTGAAAACAAAAAAAAGAATAGAAATAGTCTTAAAAATTGCTGCATTTTTTTATATTTGAAGAATAGTATAAAAGTAATAATTTTGATGGAAACTACTCAAGAAAAAATTAGTTTGTTGCAAGAAATGATTTCGTTTGCATTAATTGACGGCGAATTACACGATAAAGAATATGATTTTATTGAAATTGTAGCGTACGAATTGGAGATTGATAAAACTACTTTATTGAAATTATATGAAAATAAAGGCGAAGTTAAAGTAATAAAAGACGAAATGAACCGAATTTGTCAGTTTTATCGTTTGGCTTTATTAATGCGTTGTGATAATGTTTTGCATGAAAGAGAAACCGTTAAAATTAATGAAATTGGTATTCATATGGGACTAAATCCTTATTCGATGAAACGCGTTTTAAAACTAATTGAAGAGTCACCAAATCATATCGTTGATGCACATACATTAATTGCTATTTTCAGCGAACAATTGAATTAGGTTTTCTTTGAGGTAAAAGGCAAAAGGTAAAAGTAAAAAGGTTTAGAGTTTACTTTTATATGGGTTCTGCATACAAATCAAATTCTGTAGCATCAATAATTTTTAAGTTTACAAAGTCCCCCGTTTTTAAATAGAATTTAGAGGCATCTATTAATACTTCATTGTCTACATCAGGACTGTCAAATTCAGTTCTTCCTACAAAATGTTCGCCTTCTTTTCTGTCTATGACACATTTAAATGTTTGTCCAATTTTTTCTTGATTTAATTCCCAAGAAATTTGTGCTTGAATATCCATAATTTGTGCTGCACGGTCTTGTTTTACTTCTTCAGGCACATCGTCTTCTAATAAATACGCGTGTGTGTTTTCCTCGTGAGAATAGGTAAAGCAACCTAAACGTTCGAAACGCATTTCTTCTACCCAATTTTTAAGTATATTGAAATCTTCTTCAGTTTCGCCAGGATAACCCACAATTAAAGTCGTTCTAATAGTCATTTCTGGAACTAACGTTCTAAATTCTTGAATTAAATTCGTCGTTTTTTCTTGAGTCGTTCCACGTCGCATCGATTTTAAAATGCTATCTGAAATATGTTGTAACGGAATATCTAAATAGTTGCAAATTTTTGGTTCGCGTTTCATTAATTCTAAAACGTCCATTGGAAAACCAGTAGGGAATGCGTAATGTAATCGAATCCATTCAATTCCTTCCACTTTAACTAAGGCTTCTAAAAGTTCGGCTAAGTTTCTTTTTCTGTATAAATCTAAACCGTAATAGGTTAAATCTTGCGCAATTAAAATTAATTCTTTAACGCCATTTTTTGCTAATTTTTCAGCTTCAATCACCAAATGTTCAATAGGAGTAGACTTGTGTTTTCCTCTCATTAAAGGAATGGCACAAAAACTACAAGGTCGGTCGCATCCTTCCGCAATTTTTAAATAGGCGTAATTTTTTGGTGTTGTGGTTAAACGTTCTCCAATTAATTCGTGTTTATAATCGGCACCCAATGCTTTTAATAATAAAGGCAATTCGGTTGTGCCAAAAAACTGGTCTATATTTGGAATTTCTTTTTCTAAATCGGGTCTGTAACGTTCAGATAAACAACCTGTAACAAAAACTTTGTCTACTAAACCTTGTTCTTTCTTTTCGGCGTATTCTAGAATCGTATTTACTGATTCTTCTTTCGCATTATCAATAAAACCACACGTATTAATTACTATTATATTTCCTTCGTCTTTTGTGGCTTCGTGTGTTACTTCTTTTCCGTTGGCACGAAGTTGCCCCATTAAAACTTCACTATCATATACGTTTTTAGAACAACCTAAGGTAATGACGTTGATTTTATTTTTCTTTAAAGACTTGGTTCTCATAATATTTTTTTGTTTCAGGGTGCAAAAATACTAAATTTTATTTGGAGCACAACGTTTTGTTATCTCAATTAACAATGTTCGTGTTTTTAGCTAAATCTTTTTTTCTTGTTGTCTAAATCTGAAGGTAATAAATAAAGGAAATCGCTTCACCAACAGCTATATAAACATTTGATTTTTCATAACCAAAACTGACAACTCTAAAAAAAATCCTGTCAGGTTTTTAAAACCTGACAGGATTAATTGTAATAAATAATTATTTTCAATTTAAAAATTTATCACATACGTTAATGTTACATTATTGTTGTAATTTCTTATTCTAGCCTGATCATTAAGGCCAGAAGTTAATAGCGCTTCATTTCTTGCACGATGTTCGTTTGTATATGAGATATCTAATTTAGAATTTCCAAAATTATAACCTAAGCCACTAGAATAACTCATTAAATCACCAAAAGCAGCATCCACTTTGAAAGGGCTTTTTTCAAATCTATACCCTCCTCTTAAACTCCATTGTTTAATTTTGTATTCACCACCAACGCGTAATTCGTAATTGTCTTGTAATTCATTTCTAATTTGTGTATTTAGATTTTCAAAAACAATCTCATTTTTTGGTCTAAACGCTGTTTTAGCATAGTTTTTTGATATATAGTCCACACTTAACAACCCTTTTTTTCCAAATAATATTGTTGCGCTACTTGTTAATTTGCTTGGTGTTTGAATTCTATAGGTAGGGTAAATGTTAAGTACATTAGGGTCAAAATTTGATTGAATCATTGAATTTAAAGCCGCATCGTAAACATTTGATGAAATAGTTTGAGTTAATTCATCATTAAGTCGGTACCAAGTAGGAGTTTCATAAGCCAATCCTAAACGAATGTTTTGATTTGCTTTATAAATGGCTCCAAAATTCATCGAAAAACCAGAGCCATAAGTATATAATTCGTTATTGAAACGAGCAGTATCTATGCTGTAGCCTGTGTTATAAAAATTATTTTGGTTACTTTCATATAAAGATGATGTTCTTACATAGTCGGTAAAATGTAAATTCATATTCATACCAACATACAATTTGTCCTCATAAGCTCCAGAAAAGTTCATTGTAAATTTTCCATTATATCCATTAGCTTGAATGGTATTTCTATGAAAATAATTTCCACCTGTAGGTACATTTGTATAATAATTGTCTCCAGTAGTATTGTAATCAATCATGTATGATTCGTAACCTAATAATGCTTGTTGATCAATAAAATCTAAATTTTGGTAATTGCTTCCAGCTATGTTTCCTGGTCTTGCATTTGCAAATCTTAAGAAATAACTATCCATTGAGTTAAATGGATTTATTCCTTCACTTACTATAAAATCATCAAAGTTATTGGTGTTTTCATAATTTAAACCTAAAGCAAATTTCTTCCAACCACTTTTTGATTGGTTGTCATTAAAAACGAATACGGCACCAAATTGGTTGATATCTATAGAACTTTCTTTTGATCTAGTATTTGTTCCAAAATAATTAGCTGAATTACTTTTGTTAAAACTTGTTAAAGATAAAGTTGCTTGGTTAAAGTTAAAAATTGCTGATCCTGCTGGATTACTGTTAATAGCAGATAAATCACCGCCAATGGCACCAAAGGCTCCTCCCATAGCTCTAAAACGCGCTGTCCCATTTAGATTATCTATGCTGTACCGAAGCGCATCTTTCATATTGGTTTCTTGACTATTAGCAGTTAATGCACCACCAATTAATAAAGATAATAGAATCTTTTTCATATTTTTTGATTTTTTTTTGTAAAACTAAAACTTTTAAAGCAGAATAGTAACTTTTTATCTTCCGCCTCTTCCGCCTCCACCAGATCTTCCGCCTCCCATTGAGCCGCCGCCACCAAATCCTCCTGAACTTCTTCCGCCTCCAAAATCCGAACTTCTCGGAGTTGATATTGTTCTCGGAGTTTCACTTCTAGGTGTGTCGATTTTAGGTTCAGACGTATTACTTCTTGGTGTTCCATTTGTATTTCCTCTTGGATTGTATGTTCTAGGATCAGAAACAGGCGTTCTAGGAGTTCCATTAGTAGTATTTCCTCTAGGATTTTGAGTTCTAGGATCTGAAACTAAAACTCTAGGCGAACCAATTGAATTACCTCTTGACTGTCCAACTTGATTTCTAGGATTTAAAGACGTATTTCCAATTCTTCCTGAATTTCCATTGTTATTAATATATCCACCACGTGGTCCGTTATTAACAGCGATATTTCTTCCTACACCGTACCAACCATTCCAGCCCCAGCCGTTCATTCCCCAGTTATTTCCGTACCAACCATTCCATCCCCATCCGTTCATTCCCCAGTTATTTCCATACCATCCATTCCATCCCCATCCGTTCATTCCCCAGTTATTTCCGTACCATCCATTCCATCCCCAACCATTCATTCCCCAGTTATTTCCGTACCAACCATTCCATCCCCAACCATTCATTCCCCAATTGTTCCAACCCCAATTATCATTTATAATAATTGTATTATTGTTAGTTTGATTTTCTCCCCAGCCTCCATATCGTGTACTGTTATCTTGAACATATACTGTGTCAGGATTTGATTTGTATGCGTCAACGTCAACTAAAACATTAGAAGGGCCAAAATCCTCTTTCATGCTTTTAAATTGTTGTTCATAAATATAACTATTAGAACTTGTATTTCTATTGTTTTGTGTCGTCCTTCTAGTTGTCTCAGAATTGTCAGGACCATAAATACCATCATTATCATAATACGACGAATTTTGGTATGAACCACAAGATACTAAAGTAATAGTGCTTACAAATAGACTAAAAAGGCTAAGTGTTTTTAACTGAAAAATACAATTTGTTTTCATATATATTAATTTTTATTGTTGGTCTTTACAAAATTAAGTAGTTTTGTACCACTAAAGTAATACAAATAAAACAAATTTTGTGCCAATATTATAAAAATGAGTAAAAATTTAACAACTAGAAGCGAAGATTATTCTGCATGGTATAACGAATTGGTCGTAAAGGCTGATTTAGCTGAGAATTCAGGGGTAAGAGGTTGTATGGTAATTAAGCCATACGGTTATGCAATTTGGGAAAAAATGCAGTCAGAATTAGATAAAATGTTCAAAGAAACAGGTCATAGTAACGCTTATTTTCCATTATTTGTACCAAAAAGCATGTTTGAAGCGGAAGAAAAAAACGCAGAAGGCTTTGCAAAAGAATGTGCGATTGTTACTCATTATAGATTAAAAAACGATCCAGATAAGCCAGGTAAATTAATGGTAGATCCCAATGCGAAGTTAGAAGAAGAACTAATTGTTCGACCAACATCTGAAGCTATTATTTGGAGTACTTATAAAGGATGGGTGCAATCTTATAGAGATTTACCTTTATTAATTAATCAATGGGCGAATGTAGTGCGTTGGGAAATGCGAACACGTTTGTTTTTAAGAACTGCTGAATTTTTATGGCAAGAAGGGCATACCGCGCATGCCACAAAAGCTGAAGCATTAGAAGAATCAGAAAAAATGATGCATGTTTATGCTGATTTTGCTGAAAATTTTATGGCTATTCCAGTTGTAAAAGGATTAAAAACAGAAACAGAACGTTTTGCAGGAGCAGATGAAACCTATTGTATTGAAGCATTAATGCAAGACGGAAAGGCTTTACAAGCAGGAACTTCACATTTTTTAGGTCAAAATTTCGCCAAAGCATTTGACGTGAAATTTACCAATCAAGAAGGGAAGCAAGAGTATGTTTGGGGAACATCGTGGGGTGTTTCTACTCGTTTAATGGGCGCTTTAGTAATGACACATTCAGATGATAATGGATTGGTACTGCCACCAAATGTCGCGCCAATTCAAGTTGTTATTGTGCCGATTTTTAGAACTGACGAAGAGTTAAATAAAATTTCTGATGTAGCGAATGGTTTAGTAGCACAATTTAAAAAATTAAATATTTCTGTGAAATTCGATAACAGAACGACCCAAAAACCAGGATTCAAGTTTGCAGAATGGGAATTAAAAGGTGTACCGGTTCGTTTAGCAATTGGTCCGAAAGATTTAGAAAATGGTACTTTTGAAGTAGCACGAAGAGATACTTTAACCAAAGAAGTGAAACCAGCGGAAGGAATTGTAGTCTATATTCAGGATTTATTAGAGCAAATTCAGAAAGATTTATTTAACAAAGCTGTAGATTATCGCACCGAACATACTACTGAAGTAAATTCTTTTGAGGAATTTAAAGAAGTGTTGGAAAATAAAACAGGTTTCGTATCGGCTCATTGGGATGGTACCGCAGCAACTGAAGAGAAAATAAAAGATTTAACAAAAGCTACCATAAGATGTATTCCTTTAAATCGGGTTGAACAATCAGGAGTTTGTATTCTTACAGGAGCACCATCGAAAGGAAGAGTACTTTTCGCAAAAGCTTATTAATCTGTTAATTAGTTAATTAACTAATTTGAAATTTTGATTTTTGAAATTTGGATTTTGAAATTTGGATTTTGTTATTTAGAATTTGGGATTTGGGATTTGGGATTTGGGATTTGGAATTTCATTTTTAATAAATGTCTTATAAATAGCCTACTAAGAAGTGGTATTCAAAAAAACTAAAAATTTTCTCATTAGGTATTGCACAAATAAAAAATAGTTGTATTTTTGCACTCGCATTACGGAAATGTAATGGTCCGTTCGTCTATCGGTTAGGACGCCAGGTTTTCATCCTGGTAAGAGGGGTTCGATTCCCCTACGGACTACATTGTTTTTACTGAAACATTAAATCAGTTACTGGTCCGTTCGTCTATCGGTTAGGACGCCAGGTTTTCATCCTGGTAAGAGGGGTTCGATTCCCCTACGGACTACAAATTAGTTTTGAAATGGTTTTATGAAATTGGTTTTGGTGTCTCCTTTACTGGTTTTGTTAGTTAAAACTGAAGTGATTGATTTTAAAATCAATTGTGGGAGGCTTTTCTTATTTTTCTACTAATGTATAAAATAGTTATTTACATTTAAAATATAAAAAAAATGGCAAATCATAAGTCAGCTTTAAAAAGAATTAGAAGCAACGAGAAAAGAAGAGTATTAAACAAATACCAACACAAAACTACACGTAATGCGATTAAAGCCATTCGTATAGCAACTGTAAAAGCAGAAGCGGCAGCGAAATTACCTACAGTTATCTCAATGATTGACAAGTTAGCTAAGAAAAACATTATTCATGCTAACAAAGCGTCAAACTTAAAATCTAAGTTAACAAAATTAGTTGCTAAATTATAATTAGTAATTTAAGATAGTTTAAGAGTCCTGATGAAAATCAGGATTTTTTTTGTTTTATATTGAAACTATTTCTACGTTTACATATAAAAAAGTAAAAAACTAATGAATAAATCAAATCAAATTAAAGTAATCTCGATATTTCTTATAGTGTTAAATATAGTTTTTTTATTTGTGCCTTTAGAAATGAATTGGGATGAAGTTAGAGATGGATTTATTCCGTTTTTTATTTATCAGAACACATTGACTTTAATTATACATTTAACTTTTGTATTTTGTTTAATCCTGAATTATCTAATCAAAATTGTATATAATATTACAACTTTTCTATTAATTACAATCGCTCTTTTGTATTGTTTCTTTGCTATATTTCATGATAATTCTAAGAGTTGGTATGTAGTTGGTAGTCCTTATTTGGCTGCTTTTTTACCTTTAGTTTTGTATAGATTTTATTTAATTAAGAAATTAAAAGAATAATGTTTTTATTTAGACCCGATAGATTTTTGATAAATATTAGATATAAACTTCGTTTTGAAATTCAGTTTTCTCCTATAGCCTTTGGTAAGGTGGTGTCCTTTTTTTTGAAACTTTATATTTTTAGATAGGTATTTGTAAATAAAAGATATAGTAATACTTGACTGTTAGTGTCTTGAAAATGAAACATTTTACTTCTAAATTTATTAAAATGTAAACTAAATGAATAGTTGTTTGAATATCAAGATAATAAACGTACCTTTGCACTTTCAAAAAAAGAATATATGTCATCTATTAGAAACATTGCAATTATTGCCCACGTTGACCACGGTAAAACTACTTTGGTTGATAAAATTATGTATCACTGTCAATTGTTCCGTGATAACGAAAATACTGGAGATTTAATCTTAGATAATAACGACTTAGAGCGTGAAAGAGGTATTACAATTACTTCTAAAAACGTTTCGGTTTCTTATAAAGGAACTAAAATTAATATTATTGATACCCCAGGTCACGCCGATTTTGGTGGTGAAGTAGAGCGTGTATTAAACATGGCCGATGGTGTATGTTTGTTAGTTGATGCTTTTGAAGGGCCAATGCCACAAACGCGTTTCGTATTACAAAAAGCGATTGATTTAGGTTTAAAACCTTGCGTAGTTATTAATAAAGTAGATAAAGAAAACTGTACGCCAGAAGAAGTTCACGAAAAAGTATTCGACTTAATGTTCGAATTAGGCGCTACAGAAGCACAATTAGATTTCCCAACAGTTTATGGTTCAGCTAAAAATAACTGGATGTCGGATCATTGGGAAAATGTAACGGATAATGTTGAAGCATTATTAGATATGGTTATTGAGCACGTACCTGCTCCAAATGTTGGACAAGGAACGCCTCAAATGTTAATTACATCTTTAGATTTCTCAGCATTTACAGGTCGTATTGCGATTGGTAGATTAGAAAGAGGTGAATTAAAAGAAGGAATGAACATTTCGTTGGTAAAACGTGACGGTACTATTACAAAATCAAGAATTAAAGAATTGCATACTTTTGAAGGTTTAGGTCGTAAGAAAGTAGAAAGTGTAATTGCTGGAGATATTTGTGCCATTATTGGAGTAGATGGTTTTGAAATTGGGGATACTATTGCTGATTTTGAAAATCCAGAAGCTCTAACGTCAATTGCAATTGACGAACCAACTATGAGTATGTTGTTTACCATTAACGACTCTCCGTTTTTTGGTAAAGAAGGTAAATTTGTAACTTCTCGTCATATTAGAGAAAGACTAGAAAAAGAATTAGAAAAAAACTTAGCTATGAAAATGGCTGAGACGGATTCTGCAGATAAATTTATGGTTTTTGGTCGTGGTGTATTGCACTTATCTGTTCTTATTGAAACTATGAGAAGAGAGGGGTATGAAGTACAAATTGGTCAACCTCAAGTTATCATTAAAGAAATTAATGGTCAAAAATGTGAGCCAATTGAAGAGTTAACTATCGATTTACCAGAAAGTTTATCAGGTAGAGCGGTAGAGTTTGTAACTTTACGTAAAGGTGAAATGTTAAGTATGGAAACTAAAGGGGAACGTATGATTATAAAATTCAATATTCCATCTCGTGGAATTATTGGATTACGTAACCAATTACTTACTGCTA
>JBIPOM010000221.1:0-3011 GCA_044379175.1 Flavobacterium sp.
AACTGCAAGAAGAAGGTAATTAACAACAAACGAATGTGCATACCATCGACATCGGCATCGGTAGCAATTACGATATTATTATACCGCAAATCTTCCATGCTTTCTTCAATATTCAATGCGGCCTGTAATAAATTGAATTCTTCGTTTTCGTACACAATTTTCTTACTCATTCCATACGAATTTAATGGCTTACCACGTAAACTAAATACGGCTTGTGTATTGACATCACGACTTTTAGTAATCGAACCCGAAGCTGAATCTCCCTCAGTAATAAAAAGGGTACTTTCTAAACTTCTTGGGTTTTTAGAATCAGTTAAATGTACTCTACAATCGCGTAATTTTTTATTGTGTAAGTTGGCTTTCTTTGCTCTGTCTTTTGCTAATTTTCTAATTCCTGATAATTCTTTACGTTCACGCTCGGCTTGAAGAATTTTGCGAAGTAACGCATCGGCAACTTCTGGATTTTTATGTAGGAAGTTATCTAACTTCGTTTTCATAAAATCGTTTACAAACGTTCGAACTGAAGGCGCATCAGGTCCCATATCGGTTGAGCCTAATTTGGTTTTCGTCTGACTTTCAAAAACGGGTTCTTCCACACGAACCACAATTGCCGAAACAATTGATTTACGAATGTCTGACGCTTCAAAAGGTTTGTTATAAAACTCTTTTATGGTTTTTACTAATGCTTCTCTGAATGCCCCTAAATGCGTTCCACCTTGTGTAGTGTTTTGTCCGTTTACAAAAGAATAATATTCTTCTGAATATTGGGTTTTACTATGCGTTATGGCTACTTCAATATCATCTCCTAAAAGGTGAATAATTGGATACACCATATCTTCTTCGGCAATGTTTTCTTCTAATAAATCTTTTAAACCATTGTCTGAATAATATTTTTCGCCATTAAAATATATTGTTAAACCTGTATTTAGGTAACAATAATTTTTAAGCATTTTAATGATATATTCGGTACGATACTTGTAGTTTTTAAAAATAACTTCATCAGCAACGAAAGATACTTTTGTGCCTTTTCGCTTGGTAGATTCGATTACATCTTCTTCAATCGTTAAATTTCCTGCAGAAAATTCGGCTGCTTTTTGCTGATTATCACGAACCGATTCTACTCGGAAATAATTTGACAACGCATTAACTGCTTTTGTTCCTACTCCATTAAGTCCTACTGATTTTTTGAATGCTTTAGAATCGTATTTACCACCGGTGTTCATTTTGGAAACAACATCCACCACTTTTCCTAAAGGAATACCACGACCATAATCGCGTACAGTAACCATTTTGTCTTTTAAGGTGACTTCAATTACTTTACCAGCACCCATTACAAATTCGTCGATACAGTTATCGAGCACTTCTTTTAATAAAATATAAATACCATCATCTGGTGATGAACCATCTCCTAACTTACCAATATACATACCAGGACGCATACGAATATGCTCTTTCCAGTCGAGTGAACGTATATTATCTTCGTTATATTGATCTTGTTGCTCTTGCATAAATCGGAATTTGTATTTTTTGCAAGATAAAGGATTTCATTAAAAAATAAAAATGGTTTTTAAAGAAGTTATCATAAAAGTTATGAGTGTTTCTTTATTTAAGATGATAGAGAATAGAATATAGAAAATAGACTTCAAAAAATGTGTATTCTGTGATTTTTCATACTGACTAGTTTTAAATAATCTGTATTGATAATTTAGGACTAGTAATTTTCATAACTGCAAAACTTAAAAAAA
Source organism: Flavobacterium sp. (assembly GCA_044379175.1). Taxonomy (GTDB): domain Bacteria; phylum Bacteroidota; class Bacteroidia; order Flavobacteriales; family Flavobacteriaceae; genus Flavobacterium. The sequence continues at coordinate 1,746 of JBIPOM010000221.1, forward strand.
ACTTAACATGTTTTATGTCACAAAAATAAATTTACAAATTTATTTTAAAATTTTATAAGTTAAAAGTGGTGTTTTGTTTACAAAAATTATAATGTAATCATCATTAACATCTTTTAATGGTATTTCATAAGAATTAGTGTTTTGATTATGGTCAAGAATAACAAACTTATTTGAATTCCCGAAATAACACTTTACAATATCTTTTTCAGAATAGATATTACTCAATATTAATTTTACATTTTCATGATTTGATAACGAACCTGAAACTGGATAAATAATTTTAAAATTAGATTTTATATAATCAGGTAAATATAAGGGTGATTTTAAATATTCCTCTTGCGATTTATTTACAAATAACCATTTTTTATCTTCAGGATAGTGATTTAGAAAAAACAATTGGGGATCTGTAAGAAAAAATGCGTCATTAAATTTAAAAACAAATTCATCTGTTTTTGAAGAAATTATTCCAGCAGCTAATGTACAATCTATAAATCTCCATTCATTTTTTATTTTAACAATATTCCATGCATGATTCAATTGAATAGTTCCATTTATTTGAGAAAAATTTGATTTTAAATCGCCTTGAACTAATTCACATTCTATTCCTAGTTTATTGGAAATCTCTTTGAAAAGCGAAGCATAACCATAACAAACTGCATTCTTTGAATTAAAAGCGGTCATTGCTGATTCATGCATTAACTTTTTTTCTTTTTGTAATCTCTCTTTTTCTGTTTTATAAGAATATGCATTTAATTTTTCTTCTTCTATTCTTTTCGAATAAGCTACATCATAACTAATTGTGGTACAAACCCAATAAAAAACAGCTCTAGATTTTTCTTCATCAGAAGAAAAATCTAAAGCTATTTTAGAAACTAAATCATCAATTTTACTTATATTTTTAGGATACAATTCAACTAAACTATCCACTTTACTATAGTTTTGTGAATATCCAATCGTAATTAAAAAAAAAAACAATCTAATAAAATTATTTTTCATTGTAAGTCATTAAACATTAAAACGGAAATGCATCACATCACCATCTTTTACAATGTATTCTTTTCCTTCTACTCTTAATTTTCCCGCTTCTTTACATTTGGCTTCAGTACCGAAATTAGAATAATCTTCAAAAGCAATTACTTCTGCACGAATAAATCCCTTTTCAAAATCAGAGTGAATTACTCCTGCTGCTTGCGGAGCTGTATCACCAACTTGAATGGTCCAAGCTCTAACTTCTTTTACACCCGCTGTGAAATACGTTTGTAAGTT
>JBIPOM010000222.1:0-3002 GCA_044379175.1 Flavobacterium sp.
ATGTGGTAATGCTAAATTATCAGGTCGTCTGGTAGTTGTATTTATTACCACCCAAAAAGTTTCGCAACCTATCAGTTTTTTATCATTCAAATACATTTCTAAACAACGAATGGAGCGCGAATTTTCCAAGGTTTTAATCCAGGTTTTAATGGTAATAACATCTTTCCATTTTGGTAATTTTGATATTTCAATTCGCATTCTACTCAACACCCAAGCTTGTTGATGTTGCTGCATATCTAAATAACTAATACCACCTAAGTCGGCATGAATGCCTGCTACAATTTGAAATAAATTACAAATTTCGGTATGTTTTAAAAAGCCGTTAGGATAGCAATGTTGAAACCCAATTTCAAAATTTTGTTTGTAAATAGAGGTAAAGTCTTTAGAAATTGGCATAATTATAATTTAATTCCTAACGAAATATTGAATGAGTTACTATTATCAAAATAGCTTTCAAATTCGGGTGTAGTTTTCACATTTAGTATAAATTTATTAAAGTTTAAATTCATGAAAAAAGTTAAACTATTGTCAATTTTATAATTAAAATTAGCGCCAACACCATATAATTTTCCAAATTGCGTTCCTAAATTTTTACCAATTCCACTTTGTCTAATTTCTACTCCTCCGTATTTAATTTCGGGTTCTATTGAAAGATGATTATTTAAGTTTATGTTATAATTTAAATATACATTAGCCGTATTTAAATTTGAAGTTCCAACATTACCACCAATTGCTTTGTCGGTAGCTCTTAGTTTTGTTTTATCAAACAAGCCTCCAATATTGAATTTATAAACTTGTAAAGCATTTAGTTTTATAAAAAAACCATAATTATCATTTCTATGTCCTTCTGACAAATAATTGTCTCCAAAAAAATTAGAATAAGTGGCTCCTAAACTAAAATGAGGATTAAATTTAACGATTTCTTCTTTTTTATCTTGTCCAAAAGTAACAGATGTAAATAATAAAATTCCAAAAATTAGTGCTCTCATAATTAATAATTTAAAACGTAGTTTATTTGATCCGAATTATCAATAATCACATTTTCATCAGTAACAGTCGTTACGTTGGTTGTGTAGTTAATTTTTGTATATCTCACAATTAAAGTTTGATTCTTTTTGACCAATTTATTCAATTGCATATTATTATAATATTCAGTTTCAGGAGTTATGTTAATTCTTATATTTTCTTCAGCTACTTGACCAATATATTCAATTTTTTTTAGTGATGTATTAGTACTTAGCTGGTTTAATGTAATTTTTAGTTTGGTAAGATTTTGTTTTTCAAAAATCTTCATGGTTGGTGCATCAAACTGAAAGTTCAAAAAATCATCCATATTAAATTGGCTGACTTTTTGAGAATTATAAGTAATATCTTCTTCATTTGTAGAAATTTCGATATCATCAAAATTAGAAGGTTTAGGAAAAACAAACGTGTAATTACCATTAGAATCTGTGTTTCCAAAAGCAATTAAATTATTTTCATAGCTACCTCCAAACCATCCTGAATCACCATATTTAATAATATTTACAGAGATTTTATGATTGGGAATTGGTACATTATTTTCTGTAATTAATTTTCCTTTAATAACTACTTTTTCGGTGCCCAAATATTGAATTTCACTCGTACATGAAGATACAATCAAAACCAATAAGATTACTATTTTTTTCATTTTTTTCTTTCAAAAATAATTAAAATTAGATTTTCAACCCTTAAATTACTGTTAATTTATCAATATCATTAATAATTGTATCTATTTTAGTTTCAAAATCAAACCAAATAGCATTTTCAGTACGCTTAAACCAAGTCATTTGTCGTTTTGCAAATCGGCGTGTATTTTGTTTGATTTGTTCTTTGGCGAATTCAAGCGTGCTTTTCCCTTCTAAATAATCAAATAATTCTCTGTATCCAACGGTTTGTAAGGCATTTCGTTCCTTATGAGGAAGTAATTGTTTTACTTCTTCAACCAAACCCGCTTCAAACATAAGGTCTACACGCTGGTTAATTCTGTCATACATAATTTCTCTATCTGATTCTAAACCAATGATAATAGGAGTGAAGTTACGTTTGATATTTTTTTTCCCAATAAAATCGGAATAGGGCAGACCACTTCCAACACAAACCTCAACAAAGCGTTTCATGCGTTGCGGATTCTGTAAAGTTTGCGGATTTTCTCTTTGCAGTTTTTTATAATAATCGGGGTCTAAATTTTGTAATTGTTCTTGAAGAAACGTGATGCCTAAAGTATCAAATTTGCTGTTAATTTCTATACGAACAGCTTCTTCAATTTCCGGAAATTCGTCAAAACCTTTTAAAACGGAATCTACATATAAACCTGAACCACCAACCATAATTTGGATGTTGTTTTTAGTAAAAAGTTCGTCTAATTTGTTTAGTGCTTCTTTCTCAAAATCACCCACAGAATAGTATTCTAAAATCGATTTATTTTGAATAAAATGATGTGTTGCTAAAGCCATTTCATCTTCAGAGGGAACAGCAGTTCCAATATACATTTCTTTAAAAAACTGTCTACTATCGCACGAAATGATTTCGCAACCAAAATGTTGTGACAAAGCAATACTCAAGGAAGTCTTTCCTATAGCTGTGGGTCCGATAATAGTAATGAGATAGTTCAATTTAAAAAAATATTTTTATCTAAACATATCCATTCCTGGAATACTTGGCATTCCTGATTGTGCTACAGCTGCCATTTCTGCTTCGTTTACGTTAGTAGCTTTTGTAATGGCTTTGTTTAAAACGGTAACCAAATAATCTTCCAACATTTCTTTGTCTTGCAACAATTCATCCGAAATTTTAAAGTTTTTAATTTCTCTGTTTGCGGTTAAAGTTACTTGTAATAAACCGTCGTTACTTTGTTCGTCCACTAAAACGCTGTTTAATCTGTTTTTAGTTTCTTCCATTTTTTGTTGGGTTTCTTTTAATTTACCCATCATTCCCATTAAGTCCATTTTGTATGTGTTTTTGTTAGATCTATTTTCTTTTTT
>JBIPOM010000006.1:0-35511 GCA_044379175.1 Flavobacterium sp.
TCAATCATTGTACCCATTGAGGAAGCGGAAATCACTTTCCAAATTCCAGTTGTCTTTTTATCGCTCATGTTTTAATAATTTTAAATTTTATAAATATATTTGTAGTTGTAATAAAAATTCTCCTTTGTACGAATCAATATTGTCTTTAGTAGTGTAAACAGGTCTGTTAGAATATTGAGCTGTTAATTTTGCATGATGACCATCTAAAAATAAGTTGGTACCAAAATCAAATTGATTACTTGCTTTACCTAAAGCTTCAAAATTCTTATAAGTATAAGCTGCGAATGGTTGAATTCTAACCTTTGGTTTGTCTGATTTATTAGGTAATAAAAAACCTGCTTGAGTGTACCAAATATTTCCAGTTCCTACCATTGGTTGAAGATTTCCAGGGCCAGCTAAACTTCTACTACCTGTAAAGCTTGCATCTACAACTCCTTCATTCATAATTCCAATATTTCTTAAATAATTAGGTCCAAAATTATAATCATAAAAAACACTATAAGCCGTTACAGCCATTTTCTTATCTTTCTGACCAACTGGTAAATCAACAAATACATCTCCTGCAAATAAATTTATTGCATGTCTATCAGTAATTCCATTTACTGAAGTTTTTGTTCCACTTGGTGTAGTATAAAAACCAGCTCCAAAGTTTAACATTTTTTTAGTACCAAGATACGATCCAACCTTGAATGGAAGAAAATTCGACTCTTTATCAAACATTTGATATTCGACATAACCTGCTTTTGACCATTTTGCATTGTTGTTATTATCGACAGCAACTGCATTTTCAGCTTGTGTAACATTTTGAGCTACTTGATTTGTAGCAAAAGGCTTGTTTAGACTAAATCGATATTCAAATTTATTATATTTACCTTTAGCGAAAACACCAATTTGTCTTGCAAATTGGTCTGAGTTTTCAATTAAAGGCCAATTAAAAATAGGTGCATCAATAGTCATGTAATTTAACGTTGATGACATAGTCATTCTAGATAATCCCATATAGTAATGTAATCCACCTCCTAATGATAAACTAAATGGTTTTCCTTCTTTTGGAAGTACAACTGCATATTCATTCCAAGCATCGTGAAAGAACAAACCTGGTTTTTTTCCAGCTCCATACCCGCCTGTTCCAGCAGAGCCTGAAGCCCCACCATTAATAAACGTTTGGTTGTTAATACCCACATGTGTTACAATCATGTAACGTGGTGAAATTTGAGTATAAGCAAGTATACGCAATCTTCGAAGACCTATATCTTCTTGATTAGAAACACTTTGATCTCCAATCATCGTTCCAGGATTCATTTGAGAAGAACGCAACCAAACTTGATTCCAAGTTATAAATCGCATGTACTTGGTTCCCTCTGGATTTAGATTAAACTTTATACCTCCACCATAATCGGTTGATCCTTGACCAAACATTAAAGCCGTGATAAGTAACGCGGCTGTTAGATAAATTTTTTTCATAATTTAATATAGTTAGTATTTGATTAGTGGTGCCAAATTCTAAAAAATATCAAATTAAAAAAATTTTAATATATATAAATGTAAATTAGTATAGTTAATCCTTAAAACGTTCCCATTTTATTAGCATAAACTTATCACCAAGTTCGGTAATAATCATTCCTGCACCGGATAATATTTCTTTATTTTTAAGAAATTCAACCAATTCTAAATGATTAAATATTTTATATGTTGGATGATAATTCGAATTTTCAGGTTTTTTAATTTTAAATTCTTTTACCCAATTACTAATAGAAACATGAGAAACACCGATTATGCGTTCAATCTCTCTAAAGCTTAAGCCTTCTAGATATAATTGTAAGGCTTTCGTTACATAATAATCGTCAATTTTTTTACCTAATTTATTGACGCTGAAAAAATAATTGCATGGTTTACACAAATAACGTTGTCTGTTTTTTACAATTCCGCTCTTTACAATCTGATTATTTTGACATTTTGGACAGGCTAAAATCTCCATATATATAAATTTTGCATAAATATACTAAATTAGCAATATAATAAAATAGAATTCGTAATTATTTTATATTATTTTTTCATTTCCCCAAATGAATTATAGAAATAATTATAGAAAACATAAAAAAAGCGTAACAAGTACGCTTTTACATTTTTCAAATGTACTCTATTTTTATTAAAATGCTAATACTTCTTTTAAAGCTAACTCAAAACGTGTTTTTGGCAAATATTGATCTTCAATAGCTTTCACAAATGGAATTGGGGTTTCTAAACTTCCTACACGTTTTACGGGTGCGTCTAAATATTCAAAGCAGTTTTCCATTATTAAAGCAGAAATATCGCTTGAAATACCGCCAAACAAGGTGTCTTCTTGTAAAATAACACATTTTCCAGTTTTCTTAACGGAAGTATAAATAGTATCTATATCCAAAGGTTGAAGCGTTCTCAAGTCAATAACATCTGCAGAAATTTCAGGATTTTTTGCTAACGTTTCCAAAGCCCAATGCACACCTGCTCCAAACGAAATAACAGTAACGGCATTACCTTCTTTTAATAAAACAGCCTTACCTAAAGGAATCGTATAATAATCAGTAGGGACGTCTTGATGAATACTTCTATACAATTGTTTGTGTTCAAAAAACAAAACCGGATTCGGATCATTAATGGCTGTATTTAATAAACCTTTTACATCATACGGAAAAGCAGGATATATGACTTTTAACCCAGGTGTTTTAGTAAACCAAGCCTCATTGGTTTGTGAATGAAAAGGTCCAGCTTGCGTACCACCACCACAAGGCATTCGTACCACAACATCAGCTTTTTCATTCCAACGGTAATGTTGTTTGGCTAATAAATTAACTATTGGATTAAATCCTGTTGAAACGAAATCAGCAAATTGCATTTCTACAATAGCTTTACATCCGTTTATAGATAAGCCCATACCGGTAGAGACTACGGCACTTTCGCAAATTGGGGTATTTCGAACACGCTCTTTACCAAATTCAGCTACAAAACCGTCTGTAATTTTAAACGCACCACCATATTCTGCTATGTCTTGCCCCATAATTACTAAATCTGGGTAACGTTGCATCGATTGTCGTAACGATTGTGAAATGGCATCAATAAATCGAATGTTTTCGGTTGCATCCGATGGGTGAATCTCTTCATGAACATAAGGTGCATAAACATCGTTTAACTCTTCTTCTAAATTAGCCACTACTTCTTCTGCAGTTTGAGTAATCGCCCAATGTTCGTCTATTTCAGCTTTAATTGCTTCACGAATTTGATTATCCTCATTTTCAGATAAAACATCAGTGTCTATTAAATATTTTCTATAATTTTCAATTGGGTCTTTTTCTGCCCATTCATCCATTAAGTCTTGAGGGACATATTTGGTACCACTCGCCTCTTCGTGTCCTCGCATTCTGAAAGTCTTAAACTCTAACAAAACTGGACGAGGATTGGCAAGCATTGAAGCTTTTAATTCTGAAATTTTAGTATATACTTCTAAAATATTATTACCATCAAGTATATGACTTTCCATTCCGTAACCGATACCTTTATCTGCTAAGTTTTCACAACGATATTGTTCGTTCGTTGGTGTAGAAAGACCGTAGCCGTTATTTTCAATCACAAACAATACTGGTAAATCCCAAACTGCGGCAATATTTAACGCTTCATGAAAATCGCCTTCTGAAGTAGCGCCTTCACCAGTAAAAACAGCAGTTACTTTACCATTTTGTTTTAATTTATTTGCTAAAGCAATTCCATCAGCCACACCCATTTGTGGACCTAAATGGGAAATCATACCAATAATTTTATATTCCTGCGTTCCAAAATGAAAACTTCTATCTCTACCTTTTGTAAAACCCGTTTTCTTTCCCTGCCACTGTGAAAATAATCGGTGTAAAGGAATATCACGTGAAGTAAAAACACCTAAGTTTCTATGCATTGGCAAAATGTACTCGTCTGCATCTAAAGCACAAGTTATTCCTACAGAAATAGCTTCTTGTCCAATACCTGAAAACCATTTTGATACTTTTCCTTGTCGTAACAAAATGAGCATTTTTTCCTCAATTAGTCGGGGTTTTACTAATTTTCTATATAATTGAAGTAGCGTTTCGTTGGTAATATTTTGTCTATCAAAAATCATAATATATTTGAAATGTAATTTTCTTCAAAAGTAGTAAAAATAACATTTTAAAAGAATTTTGTTAGAATAATAATTAATGAAAATTAAAATTAGTAATCACATTATAATTTTAATAAAAAGAAAATATTCTTTAAATTAAATAAAGAAAGTCTAATTGAAAAAATAGTTTTTTGACATTACTATTTATAGTGCTATCTTTGCATCATCAAAATATAGTACACATGTCATTACGTTACAGATTAGCTTTTTATATATTCGGTTTATTAATTGGGTTTTACTTTGTTGGGGAATTTTTATCTGCAAAAGCAACTTCACGAGGTGTTACGTTTTGCTATTTCCCAAATTGTAGAGTGATAAAAGATATTAGAAGCAAACCATTTAAAACTTCAGCGGCAGTGGATAGCATTTTTGCTAAAAAAACAACTACTATGAAAGCCATTGATGAAGCGATTTCAAATGGCGATGTAGATTTTTCAAAAAGCAACGTTCCTTATAAAAATGGGAAAAAATACATTATTGATTCTCAATTATCTGAAAATAAAAAAATTACCTTAACTATAATAAATCAAACCGATAAAGTTATTTTAGAGAATATAGAATTTAATAATTAATAGGTTTTATTGAGCTTTATTTAAATTGTATTTTTTAAAATTGTTAAACAAAAAAAGAAGATATAAAAAAAAATAATACTTTTTCTTTGTGTTTCTTTACAAATATCTGTGCACTATAGTTTTAAAAATTAATCTATCCTATGTTGAACTAAACGATTTTTAAGGTCTTCAGTTTTTTACCAATACTAAAACCTTTGAATCATTATTTTAATGGATTATTAATTATGACCTCAACAGATGCAAAAAATCCTATTGATATGGAAAATATTCCAGCTGGAATGTATTTCATTAAAGTTTATTTTGCTAATGAAGTTTCTGAAATGAAGTTTATTAAGTCCTAAAACAATATTTAATTATATATTTCTTCTCCAAATTCGTTTTCTTTTTCAGCAATAATTGCTGAACTTTTACTAGTTAGTTGATAAACTTCTTTTCAATATCTAGTATTTAATTGTATTCTTATAGTTCAAAAAATTGATAATTATCAATTTAAATTTGTAGATTTTAATCAAAAAAAGCAAAAACTTATATTTAAATATCTGTACTTGTAAAATTCCCACATATTGAATTATTATAAATATGCGTAGCTATTTAACACTACCTTTGACATACTTCAAACAGACAATTTATTCCTAACTAAAATATTATTGTTTTTTTCTAATAAATAATACATAAACAAATGAAAAATGTAAATTTCAATTGGTTTAGTGGAATAGGTATGCTTTTATTTTTATTCCCAATTCAATCTAGTCAAGCACAATGCACACCCTCATTAGGAACAGCTTCTAATTTTACGATTTTCTCTTCAATTGGAGCCATTAGTAATGTAGGTGTATCTAGTATAGAAGGCAACATTGGTACAAATCAAGGTGCAGTTACTGGCTTTGGAACATCAACAGTGTCTGGAACAACCTTTATTGCTGATGCCGTTACCCAACAAGCAGCTGTAGATTTAGCGACAGCTTATGCTGGATTTTCTAGCATGACACCAACAATAACAAATCATACACCGGCATTTGGTAGTGGAGAAACTATATTATCTGGTGTTTATACTATAAGTACAGCTGGCTCTATTGCCGGAACGCTAATTTTAGATGCGCAAAACAATCCTAGTGCTAAATTTATTTTAAAGTTTGGAGGTGCATTTACTAGTGGTACTTATGCCACAGTATTACTCACTAATGGCGCACAGGCAAATAACATATATTGGATTATTGAAGGAGCGTTTTCATTAGCTGCAAATTCAAACATATCTGGAACTGTAATTGCAAACGGAGCCATATCCATAGGAGTAAATAACACGCTAAACTCTAAATTATTATCTGTAAACGGTGCCATTTCTACGTATGAAACCTTACTAACAATAACTGGAATAAATAATGAATCAACATTATATTATGCCGACACAGACTCTGATGGATTCGGAAACCCAACAACAGCTTCATGCCACATGCAAACTGGTTACGTTTTAAACCATACAGATTGCAACGATACGAATTCACAAATTCATCCAAACGCAATAGAAATATACGGAAACGGAATAGACGATAATTGCAATGGAATTACGGATACGGATGCTTCAACTTGTGGCAACATCACTACTTGGAATGGAAATTCTTGGAGCAACGGCATACCTACTTATGGTAATTCGGTTATATTTACTGGCAACTTCACCTCTACTTCAGATATATATGCTTGTTCTATTTTGGCAACAAATAATGCAAGTGTAATTTTTAATAACAATGTTTTTGTTTATAATGAAATTACAATAAATTCAGGAAGCTCATTTACAATGAACAACAACAATAATGTATTACAAATTAATCCATTAGCAGTAAATGTTGGAAATATAGTTGTACGCAGAAATACATCCACAATTGTTAGATTAGACCACACCTTATGGTCAGCACCCGTTTCTGGACAAAATATATACAATTTTTCTCCAGAAACATTAACAAATCGGTTTTATACATATGATACTGCTACAAATACGTATTTAAGTTCAACATTAACAAGTACATCCGTATTTTTGCCAGCAAAAGGATATGCTATTAGAGCAGCAAATAATCAATCTGCATCTATTCCAGCAGAATGGACCGGTTCTTACACAGGAACTCCAAATAATGGCAACTACCCTTTTAACCTAACACATACCACAATAAATAAATTCAATTTATTAGGAAATCCTTATCCCTCTACTATCAATGCAACAACGTTTGTAACAGATAATGCGTCGGCAATTGAAGGCACTTTATATTTCTATGCTCACACGCTTACGATGGATGTAAATGGTATATTTCCTACAGGTACAAATTATGCCAGTTGGAATGCAACGGGTGGAACTGCCGCAACAGAAGTCGCTAGTAATAGTCCCAATTACCATACACCAGCTGTAATTCCAAACGGAACCATTCAAGTGGGACAAGGCTTTTTTGTTAAAGCAAAAAATAATGGAATTGTAAACTTTAATAATACACAACGAGTAAACAATCAAGACCATCAATTTTTCAAAACAACATCTGAAAATCATCACATTTGGTTAAATGCAACCTCAATTGAAGGCACAGATTTGAATCAAATTTTAATTGGATATTTAGAAGGTGCCACTATCGGAATAGACACCAATTATGATGGGAACTCCTATGGAAATGTAGGGAATCATTTATATTCAATTTGCAATAACGAAAAGTTAGTAATTCAAGGTAGAGCCTTACCATTTACTTTAAGTGATGAAGTGCCTTTAGGTTGGTATTGTGAAACTCCGGGAACTTTCAAATTGAAACTTTCAAATTGGGATGGAATCTTTCAAGGGAACCAAGATGTGTTTATTAAAGATAACATAACAGGGACAACAACAAATATTAAAACAACACCCTACACCTTTACTTCAACAGCTGGAACATTTGACAATCGTTTTTCTATTGTGTATGAACAAAATCTTGGAGAAATAGCGCATCACCTATACGAAAATAATGTCATTATACATAAAAAAGACAATCTATTTCATATTTCAAGTCCAGATAAAGAAATAAAAGATATTTTAATTTATGACATAACTGGGCGATTATGCTACCAAAATAAAGACGTATTCTCAAAAACAATAACATTAAAAGAAATAATACAATCCAACCAAATGTTACTTTTCAAAATACGCTTCCAAGATAGCAAATGGTATACACTTAAAGTAATCAATTAAATACCCCAAATCATGAAATTAACACAAACATTAATTTGGATACTAGTTAGCTTACTAGTATGCAACACTACTCTATTTGCTCAACCTATCGGTTCAGAACCAACCGATTTTGGCACTACTGGAGAAACAGGAAACAATCCAACTGACGCACCAACTGCACCTATTGACAAACATCTAATTCTATTATTTATAGCAGGAATTGGCTTTGCATTTTATAATGTACAAAGAAAAAATATTTCAAAGTAAAATCTCAATTTCCAAATAATCGTTTTATATATTAAACCAAAAGCATTTCAAAATTCGTTTTTTTTTATTCAATGTTCAAAAAAACTATTCTAAATAGTAGACAAAATTCTAAACCAGAAGCAACAAAAATGTTACGTTTTGGGTTTAGAAATATTAAACAGCGTACTGGCTTAAGAACGCATTAGCAATTGGGTACAATTGGGAAATATTTTAGGGTAACTTATTTTAGTACTTTAAGTTCATGAATAAATAATTTAATATATGCTAAAAAAAAACCTTAAAATCATTCGATATTAAGAGTTTTAGTTCAATCTGCTTTCCAGCTGGCGGAGAAAGAGGGATTCGAACCCCTCTGTAAACACCAGTATTTTCAGTATGTTACGATTTTACTTTAAATATGGATTTTCATATTTTGAATAAAAAATAACTTTTGATACTATCAAATGATATTATCGATTAAACCACCAAGAATACGTTCAAAGATATCTCATCCGCTACAGCCAGTAGAGATTTAAAAAAAGGAATTGATTTACAACTATTTGAATGTATTGGAAAGCTTAATAAAACTAAATATAGTGTCAGAAAATAATTCGTTAGTGAAAAAAGTTAATTGTTTATCAGAATTTGCAATTTGCAAAAAAAGCATATTGCTATTTTCATCTAATTCGTTTTCATTAAAAACAGTTCAAAGAACAAAAAAATCTTTTAATCCCTTAGTACTTGGTAAAAAATCCCTAAAACATCAAATACTTCTTTTCGTTATTTCGCCAACCTGCTTGGTTTTCATAGTCAACAAAAAAGATTTTTAAATCCGCTTGATTTTCATAATCCACAAAATAGATTTTCTTTTTTGCCTGATTGGCATATTTAGAAAAAAACCACTTTCCGTTATTCTCACCTACTTGGTTTTCATACTTCACCTTGAATACTTTTAAGTCGGCTTGGTTTTCGTATTTCACCACAAAGACTTTAATTTCTGCTTGGTTAGCATATTGCGTACTAAACACTTTTTGAGCATTTGCCAAGCTACTTATACATACAAACGCAAGAATTATAATATATCTCATAATCAATTATTTTTAATCAAATATACAAAAAACAAATCCCAAATCCCATAATCCGTGGCAAAAAACAAATCAACAAAAAACAAATCAACAACAAACAAAAAACCCAAAACAAAAACAAAAAAAAGAGTTACAATTAAACAATACTTACTTAATTTTGTAGAATGATCAAACGCGTTAGCGCGACATCACATCATTAAAAAATCAGTACAAATCGTGAAATTAAAAAGTTTACATACAACCAAAATATTTGAGTTTTATGCTCCCGACTACACTACAAAGCTAAGTTTACCTTTTGTTGATGTGGGTATTAGTGCTGGATTTCCTTCTCCAGCAGATGATTTTATAGAAATTTCAATCGATTTAAACAAACATTTAATCAAGCACAAAGACAGCACGTTTTTTGCAAAAGTCAAAGGCCATTCCATGAAAGATGCAGGCATATTTGATGGCGATTTATTAGTGATTGATAAAAGTTTAGCACCCCAAGACGGCAAAATTGCAATCTGTCAAATAGATGGCGAGTTTACCGTAAAAAGAATAAAAATTGAAAAAAATACCGTTTGGTTACTCGCAGAAAACGAAGCCTACCAACCCATAAAAGTAACAGAAGAAAATGAATTAATGATATGGGGAATCGTAGTACACAGCATAAAATCGTTTTAGGTGTTGGGTGCAGGGTATAGGGTTAAAGGTTTATGGTATAGGGTTGAGTTGTTTTTTGTTGAATTGTTTAGGATTAATTCTTAAGACTAAAAGCTAAATTCGTAATTGACAATGGATAATTCATAATGAATAATGGATAATTGACAATAGATAATTGATAATTTTCTTCATCCTGGAGCTTGTAGAAGGAAAAAATCCCTTTAATCCCTTAATCCGTGGCAAATCAACAAATCAACAAAAAAACAAAAAAACAACAATTCAAAATGTTTGCCTTAGTAGATTGCAATAACTTTTACGCCTCTTGTCAAAGAGTATTCGAACCCCATTTAATTGGAAAGCCAGTAGTGATACTTTCCAACAATGATGGTTGCGTAATTGCACGTTCTAACGAAGCAAAAGCATTAGGCATTCCTATGGGCGCACCAGCATTTGAATTTAAAAAACTTTTTGAAGCCAATAATGTTTTTGTTTACTCTTCCAATTATGCTTTATATGGCGACATGAGTAGCAGAGTCATGAACATACTTTCAACTTACACACCTGATATTGAAGTCTATAGTATTGACGAAGCCTTCCTGAAATTTAAAGGTTTTGAACGATACAATCTAGACGAGTATGGACTATCTATTCAAAAAACCGTAACAAAAAATACAGGCATTCCAATTAGTGTGGGGTTTGCACCAACAAAAGCCTTGGCAAAAGTGGCCAATAAAATAGCTAAAAAATTTCCTGAAAGAACCAAAAGCGTCTACGTAATAGATAGTGAAGAAAAAAGAATAAAAGCCCTTAAATGGACTAAAATTGAAGACGTTTGGGGAATTGGTAGAAAGCACGCCAAACGTTTGCAAGCAAAAAATATTGTAAATGCCTATCAATTCACACAAATGCAAGACGACTGGGTTAGAAAAGAAATGGCAGTTGTTGGCTTGAGATTAAAACACGAATTGGAAGGAAAACCAACATTGGATTTAGAAATACCAAAAAATAAAAAAATGATTGCTACCACGCGATCATTTGAAAAACCAATGACTAAATTAGATGAAATTGCAGAAAGAGTAGCCACATTCACAGCATCGTGTGCTGAAAAATTAAGAAAACAAAACAGCCATTGCAACATGGTAATGGTATTTGTGCACACCAACTATTTCAGAAAAGACCAACCCCAATATTCAAGAAATATCATAATCAATACCGATTTTCCAACCAACTCAACAATAGAGCTAAACCACTATGCACAAATAGGACTAAAAGCAATATTCAAAGAAGGATATCACTATAAAAAAGCAGGCGTTATTGTAATGGGACTAACGCCTAATAACGAAACACAATTATCCTTATTCAATACTTCAAATCCAAAACACCAACCCCTAATGTCAGTTGTAGACAAGCTAAACAAAAGCTACGGAAAAAATAAAATAAAATTTGCCAATCAATCACTTGGCAGACAATGGAAAATGAAACAAGAAAAACTATCAAAGTCATATACAACAAGGATAGATGAAATAATAACGATTAAGATATAATCCCAATGTGCTTTCACTCCAAACAAACCAAATCAGCCCAAGAAGTAGAAAATCGATTTACTGCTAAAATAGAGAAATTAAATCTATTTCAAACGCAAGAAAATAGTAATGGCTTTGATTTTCCTTTAAACCCAATTATTACTGATGAAAAACCAAATAGTATTCAACACTACAATTGGGGCTTAATTCCTTCATGGTCAAAAGAGGAAGACATTAAGAAAATGACCTTAAACGCAAGAATTGAAACGCTTGAAGAAAAACCAGCATTTAAAAATTCAATAAATAAAAGATGCCTAGTACTAGCTAATGGTTTTTACGAATGGCAATGGTTAGACAGCAAAGGAAAAAACAAAATTAAATATCTAATAGGCATAGAAAACGAAGCTTTATTTGCATTTGCAGGTATCTATTCGCAATGGATAAACACAAGCTCTGGCGAAATAAAAAACACCTACTCTATTGTTACCACTCAAGCCAATGGAATAATGGCTGAAATTCACAACATAAAAAAAAGAATGCCAATCATCTTGAAACCCGAAGATGAAAAAAATTGGCTACAGCAGCATCCCATACAAGATTTTGCCTTTCCGTACGAAGTAAACCTAGTTACTAAAAAACTATCAGATACCCTGACGTTGTTTTAATATAATTCACCTGCATTGTAGTAAAACTAAACAAAAAAATTAGAGACAAAAAAAATTAATTATTACTGTTGATTAAGTTAACAACCAACTTTACCATAATATCTTTTTCTTCCGATTTGCTTTCTGCTATCATAATAGTTATAGCTACCAATGCATTATCTCCAATGCGTTTATTACCTAAATCACTATATAATTTTTGATTATATCTAGAAAATAAATGAATAATCCAGCCGCTATACGTTTATTTCCATCGGAAAAAGAATGGTTCTTGACCACAAAGTAAAGCAAATTAGCCGCCTTTTCTTCAAGTGAAGGATACAAATCAACACTATCAAAAGTCTGATAAATAGTATCCAAAGAACTTTTAAAGGATTGGTCTTTTTCGTTGCCAAACAGTTTCCCTGCTTTTTGATAATCACGCCAAATATTAATTTGATGAATGGCTTCTTCATAGCT
Source organism: Flavobacterium sp. (assembly GCA_044379175.1). Lineage (GTDB taxonomy): Bacteria > Bacteroidota > Bacteroidia > Flavobacteriales > Flavobacteriaceae > Flavobacterium. The sequence continues at coordinate 12,533 of JBIPOM010000006.1, forward strand.
GAGTTTTTGAATCTCAGTTTCTGAAGTATCGATATCTATGGTAAGCTTTTGATGGTCGTATTTGTCTAAGGTTTCAAGTGCATAAGCATATTGCTCAATCACACCTAATATTCCTTTGGCTTCTCCAGTAGTTAATGCTACACTATTTCTTACTTTTGCAGCTAACTTTACTGCGTTATTTAAATCTTGAAACTTGCCTACAACTTCTTGTAATCGTTTTTCATTTATTGCATATCCTTGTACTAAATAATCCTTTAATCGTTGTGTTGCCCACTGACGAAATTGAGTTCCTTGTATTGATTTTACTCGGTATCCTACTGAAATGATTACGTCAAGATTATAAAAAGACACTGGTTTATCAGAATTTGCAATATGCATTTTTTGCATATTGCTTTTTTCATCTAACTCCTTTTCATTAAAAACAGTTCTAAGGACAAAAAAATCCCTTTAATCCCTTAATCCATGGCTAAACCATAAACAACTCAACAACAAACAACTCAACAAAAACAATAGGCTAACCATACAACCTCTAGTTGTACGAGAATATACTCTATTATACAACGCCTTTTTTGGATCAGTAACCCAGCCCAACCCTCTTGGCGCTTTCAATCCTAAATTATGACGCACCACTCGTTTTATAGAAGTACGAGCTGCTATTCGTTTTGTTATTGAGGGAATTCTAAATCCGAATTTCATTTTTTGTCTTCTTTATTTTTCTTGGTTAATTAACTTATCATACTTTCTATAAACCCTTTTTTGTCATGCTGAACTCGTTTCAGCATCTATTAAATATCTGATTACAAACTTATCGAACGCGAAAGGATTCGCGCACGAGCGGGGGATTGAAAAGTATATTAGAATTAAATAAAACTATTTGAGATTAAATTTACCAACTATAATTTCAATTTCATTTTTTAAATCTAAATATTCATTTTCAGGGATGAAAAATGACTTTATATTATCGTCTTCGTCTAAAAATTTAATTACGGAGCCATCTTCAAAAACAATTTCTGTTAATATGCCATCTTCTGTTTCTTTTGTTGATAAGAATGTTTCTTCAATATCCTCCCAGTCAAAATCTAATCCTTTAAATAATGAAGATTCGTGATAAAACCATTTACTATTAAAATTTAAAAAATAATCTAAATTATTACTAATTATATCAGTAGTTTTTTCACCAAAAATATCTTTACAATATTCAATTCGAGGGCTATTTTTACCTATATTCCATCCAAAATATTGGGATAAATAATAATTGATAATTATCATTTTAGAGCCAATTGACTCATCTTTAAAATTTTCAAACCATTCTTTATAAGTTTTAAAATATAACTTATCCGAACTTGATTCGGTTTCACCAATCATAAAAAAGTTAATATAATAGTAATCTCTTTCACATGAACCAATATCGATGTAATCTGTAAACTCATCATTATGATTATGTTTGAGTTTTATTGTTCTCATTTTATTTAAATTTTTAATGAAATATTGTTTTTAAAAATACTAGAACTTTAAACTTTCTAATAATTCACTTCAATCAATCCTCTTTATTTTAAATTTTTCAATGTTTTATGTGTTTTAATTTCTGTTATCATTTCATTTTTTTTAATTAAAAATGAATCATAAAATTTTTGATTTTCAATTAATAAAATTTGAATCTCTATTCCAGATGTCATTGCAGAAAAAATATCTTTACTGAATTCTTTCTTTAGAAGAACTTTATTATCTAAATTATCGAACCAATGTTGAGAAGGAAATTCGATGAAATTCTGTTTAGAATATAAAATTAGTTCCATTATTTTCTCTAAACCCCAAATTTTATTTTCAACAGAATCAAAATCTTCTATTAACCAAAAATATGTCGAAATTGAAGCATCTACAGCGTTAAATTTATTTTGTAATTGAATTAACAAAGATTTTGAATAATCAAAACTATTTAAATAGGTTTCTGATAAAAAAACAAGATGTTCTTTTAAATATTTTATACGCATAGATTTATTTGTTAAGTATTTTAATTTAAAAAATCTATACCCTTGAATTTCATAAGTGTTTTTCATAATTTCATAATTTTATTTTGCGAAATATTATTTTTTTAAAAAAATAAATGTTTTGTGTAACTAATGTTTTGTGTTTTTAATTCTCTATTGCTCGTTAACTGGTTTCAAAACTAAAATATTTTCTTCATTTATTTTCAGTTTTCTGTAAAACAAATTATCCATATATCCGGCTTTTGTAATTGTGTCTAAAACTTCGGAATCAAAACTTCTAGATTTAATTTCATCTTTTAATGCATTAATATACAAATATCGTCCATCTTCTTTAATACCCATTTTATGAATTTCACAATTATAAAATTCTATCAGTTCATTATCTTTCAAAATCGAGCAATATAATTTCCATTTAATTAAATCATCATAAAGCAAATGTTCAAAATTGTCAGAGTGTTCATATTTTTGACAATCATCATTAATTACATATATCAAAGGCAATTTTGCTTCAAAATGTGAATCCCTTTCTAATGAAAAGTAGATATATCCATCCCTTAATAATATTACTTTCAATCCATTCTTGTATGTACGATAGTGATTTCTTTTCATGTATTGATAAAACATGAAAACAATCTTCTTAGTTAATGCATTTGAACAATAATGAATGTAATTACCTTCATCAAAATCTGCTGTAGCAGGATGCAAATATCCAGATAGCCAGGTTAAATCAATACACTCGGGATGTTGAGTGAAATTGAATCGAGGAGAAACAACATAATCTTCTAAAAAGCAAAAATCTTCCTTTTCTTTCAATCCATTTGGAAGCAAAAATTCATATGCTATTTCACGTAAACGTGAAATGGTATAGTTGCTATCTTTTAGAATAATAATATCCCTATCAAAATTATTTAGTTCATAAAAAGTGGATACCATTTCTTTTAAATGAGGAGATTGAATTGACGACAAACGAATTACTAAATTAAAACAAGCTAATTTATGATATACAAAAATATGCTCCTCTTGTCGGGTTGCTAATTCATAGGCCCAAGTAGAAAGTTCATTTAAATTATTAATGGACACATAGTCCCATTTAGAAATTTTATAATTTTCATTTATTGGAATACATAATATTTTTTTAAAAGGGGTTAAAATGCTAAAATTACCATTGTAATCAGCGAAAGAATGAGTAATAGATTTAATTTGCCATTTGTTGTCATCAGCTTCTAAACCCACTACTAAATATTCATGAAAATTAGATAAATCCAAAAGTGTTTGTATGCTTTGATTTTCTATATCAAACAATAAAATTTCATTTTTTTGTGTAATAAATTTATAGGCTATAAAACTTTGCGTTTTAACAATATGATAAGTAGGATTAATTTCAAATGACATTCCTGACTTTTCGGTGATATAGTATTTTTTCATAAATTTTGTAATATTAATAACATAATAACAATTTGATTATTGTTGTAAAATATAATGTTTAGTATTCATTGTAATTATTTTATTAGTTTGGGTTAATAAAGTTCCGCCACTTGGAATTGCTGTACTAAAACTAACAGAATCCTTAATAAAATAATATGCTGTTTCAGGCCCTTCTACCAAGCAAATTGAACATTCCGACTTTTTATCTGAATCAATTTTATTTTTTATAAGCTCACAAAGTTCTATTAACCTATCATGAAGTAAGGATGTTTTATCTTCTTGATATGAAACTAATTCCGCTTCGCTTACATTATCTAAATGCGTACCGGGAAAATTCACAAAATCACCATTTGCATTAAAATGAATAGGTATTTGCATAAATGTAGCATAACCAGCCTTTAAAATAATATAAGGGAATTCACCATACCCTTTAATAAATAACTTATGTTCATACCAATTTTTCTCTAATTCTTGATTATTATTATCCATTTTATTTGTGTTTTAAAATTCCATATACATCGTTTTCTACTCCAACAAAACTCTCTAGAATATAATCAACAAATGAGTTAGAAGTATTTTTACCTACAATAATGTTATGACGACCATAACGTGACATTAAGTATTTCATAGTTATGATATTAAAGTTAAAGAAAGTACCTGTTCCAAATGAAACGCTATGGGATAAGGAAGTAGTAAAAAACGTTTGGATTGAGTCGTTACACAATAAGTACTATCACTCGGATTTAAGCTAAATGTAGCACTAGAAAATTTAAATGAATCATCAAAACTCAATATAACAATAGGTGAAACTCTTGTTAATTCTAGTAAAGTGTTTAATTTTGAATGGCTTAACTCCAAATACAATGGAGCAGAAATATCAAAATTGTTTTCTACATTTAAAAATGTAGAATTAGATTTTACAAACAAAGCCTCAAAAGGCATACTGGTTTGATTCTCAAAATTAATTTGCAATGATTTTTTCATACAAAAAATAAATTATGTTAAAACTATTTTTTGTATTTCGATAATAAGGTGTCTGGGTAAACTTACGTTTATTTTGACCGGACGGGCCCGTATTGTTTTACCACCGTGGTGTCTTCACTCGGTTGGTACCCTTAATGGATTCGAAATACTTTATTTTGTTCTTATGCTTATAAATTTTCCAATTCGTTTAGTATTTCTTAATTTATCGTAAACACTGCTATTGGAATTTTTCTTTTTAAATTCTTGATTACTACTTTTAGTCTTTCTTTTTTTAATTTTAGATTTTATTATACGTTTATCGATATTTTCTTCATAAATTTCTTTAAACAATTTTACAATTTGAAGAAATTCTAATTCAGATAACTTATAACTTGAATCACCTTTATAAATGCCAATTTCTGTTAATTTATCGATAAATACTTTTTTGGAATAATAATTTGATATTTTCTTATAAAAAGAAAAAATGGTGTTGGTTTTTTTGATACTTTGAAGTTGAATATCAATTAATGCTTCTTTTTTCATACAAAAAATAAATTATGTTAAAACTATTTTTTGTATTTCGATAATTAGGTGCCTGGGAAACTTGCGTTTATTTTGACCGGACGGGCCCGTATTGTTTTACCACCGTGGAGACTACTCTCGGTTGGTACCCTTAATGGGTTCGAAATACTTGACAAATGTATACTATTTAAATTATTAAATCAAATTTAATAATAATATTTTTTCTTAATTAATTTATTGCGATGTGAATAATGACAGACTTATATATTGTTTAAATCTAATTTTCGAAAATAAAAAAACGAAAAAATAAAAAGTAATCCCATTGCAGACAAACCACCTATAATAGCATTTTGTGTATTGAAAATATTTTCATTTAAAGTAAAACGTGACATATCTTCACCATAATATCGATTACCATCATAATCATCATTATAAAATTTATAATTTTCTTTTGTGATTTCTATTTTTGGAACCTTTGAACTCATAAAGAAATATTTTGTTTCTGATGTTAGATACCCTGTAATTAAACCTACAATTAGTGAAATTCCAAAAATTAATAATAGTACTTTTTTCATAAAATAAATTTATTTTTTGTTTATTTTTTGTTTCATCAGTTTAGTAAGTGATACCGTAAAAGGCATACCAACTTTTGAATAAGGGTTCTTGATAATTTCTTAAATGCTTTTGTATTCATCCAATTCTTTAAAATTCCAATTTTTGTTTTGAAACTCTAGAGCGATTACTCTTTCAATTTCAGTAGCTAAATATTTCCATAAATATTACTTTTTATATTCAACTCCTCGAACCGAGACCGTAACCAACCCTCTATCCTCAACCTCATAGCCTTTCTTTGTGGCTGAGCTTGTCGATGCCACACTCACCTGACCATTCATCAACATAGGCAACAACCAATCACGTAACGAAGCCAGTTCTTGGTTTTCTTTTTCGATTAAATTTATTTTATCAAATAAAGGATCAACCAATTCATTAAATTTGGAAATAATAAGTTCATTATTTGGAAATGCTACAATTAAATTATTTAATGTTGCTTGGTTAACATTTTTAAGAATTGTTCCTCCTGAACCATTTTTGATCATTTCTTCAATTGATTTCAGATAGAAAAATATTGGAAGTTTATTAGATAAATTTATCAATTCATAGTGTATTGCAAATCCACAATAAAGTGTATTTGCTTCTATATCCGAAATTAAACGAGTTGCGCCAGGAATTCCGCTTCTGGCAATAATTATACTTCCTTTATGTACAGAATATTTTCGAACATCATTTTCTCTTAAATATATAATATCTAAATCAGAGTTTTTAATAAAATAACTACTGGCACTTATGTTCCTAACATTAATTATGGGACAAGCAATTTCTCCGGGATTTGAAGGGTCATAATTAACTCCATTTTTAAAATTTCCTAAATCTTCTAATTTTTTTGCTTCCCAACTCCCAGGAATCTCTCTTTTTAACTCCACATTCCAAACCATTTTACCACCTGATGACTTATAAGGCTTACCGTTAGCATCTGGAAAATCAAACTGTACAAACCAATAATCATACAAGGTCTTAGCCATTGCTTCTAACTCAATATTGATTTTGTTGTTCAACTCAATTTTGGCATCTAAATCACTTATATTTTTTGATAATCCTTTATAATTTATATTAGGATTAATTGGAATTAAAAGATCTGCAATATGAGATGTATTAATAACACCCTGAACAGAACCTTTGACAACTCCTAAAATTTGCTTCTTTATAAATGGGCTATCAAAGTAAAATTTTAAAAGATTTGATTCTAATTTATTTTGATTAGGCTCAATTATAACAGCATTTAAAACCTGTGCGTCAAAATCTTCTTTAAAAACATTTGCCTTGCCATTTTCGCCATGTCGAGCTATTATTATATCTCCTTTTTTTATTTGAGATTTTTTATTTTTTTGATGAAACTCTTTTGTAACATATTTTAAATTAGAATAATCAATTCCATTTTCACTTATATCAGTTGTTCTAATTAAAGTAATTCCTTTTTCCTTTTCACAATAAAAATTATTTATTGAACCAACAAATCCAACTTTGACCCTATTAACTAACTCAGATAGTGGTGTTAATTTGAAATTATTCATACTTCAATCCTTTCAAATTATTCTGAATCTCTTTTTCCAATGTCTTACTTTCTGTAAACAAACTTTCTAAATTGCTTTCAAAACTTTTCATTTTCGTAGCAAATTCTTGTGGGGTAATGTCGGTATATTCAATTTTTACTTCAAAATATTGTCCGGCACTCAAGCTGTGGTTTTTAGCTACAATGTCATCATAGCTTACTACTACTGAGAAATCATCAATGGCGGTTTTGGTGTTAAATGTGTTAATAATTTTATCTTCTTCTTCGTAAGACAATACCGTCTTTTGGTTCTTACCTTCTTTAATCGTGGTGCCTAGTTTAGAGGCATCAATTAACACCACATCGCCTTGGTTTTGTTTGTCTAAAAAGATAATGGAAACGTTGGTTCCTGTAGTGGCAAAAATATTACTTGGCATACTTACCACACCCGCAAGCATTTTACTGCTCACCATGCGTTCTCTAATTTTTTTATCAATGCCACTTTGTGCCGTAATAAAACCTGTAGGCACTACAATTGCGGCTTTACCTGTATCTTTTAGCGTGTACATAATGTGTTGTAAAAACAGCAAATAAATCGCCATGCTTTCTTTTTTCGCTTTTGGTATATTGGGTATGCCTGCAAAAAAGCGGTCGTGGTTTTCTTTCGTGTCCAGCTCCGCACTAAAATCAGAGAAATCCAATTTAAATGGTGGGTTACTAACAATGTAGTCAAACTGTTGCAAGCGTCCGTTTTTGTCTTTGTGAAACGGTTCTAAAATAGTGTTTCCTTTCACCACATTGGGTATGGAGTGTACCAAATCGTTCAAAATTAAATTCAAACGCAATAAGTTAGAAGACTTTTGCGAAATATCCTGCGAGTAAATGGTGCATTTATCTTCCCCAATTTGGTGGGCTAAATTCATCAATAGCGTCCCCGAACCCGCGCTTGGGTCATAACAGGTTACGTTACTCACATTCTCACTCACTAAACAACGTGCCATAATTTTAGCTACGGCATGCGGTGTAAAATATTCAGCATATTTTCCGCCACTATTGGTGTTGTAATCTTTAATTAAGTATTCGAAAATCGTAGCATAAAAATCAAATTTTTCATGAAAAATATGCTCAAAACTAAAATTGACTAATTTGTTAATCAACGCTTTGCAAAACTCATCGCGTTTGTCGGTAACATATTTACTGATGTTTTCAAACAAGACAATTTTTTCGCCACCTTCGGTAATTACCGAGAAGATGTCGCTGTTTTCTTTGGCAATGTCCAATAAAGTGGCATCAAACAAATCGGCAAATTTGGGCTCGTTTTGTCGTTCAAACAAAGTGGTTATAAACTGCTGCGGTTGCAAACGTGCTGTACTTTCGCTCATTTGAAACGAAAGCATTTCATAATCGTCTGCGCTATAATTTTTTAGCGTAGTTTCCCAATTTTCGGCTTGGGCTAGTTTGGGGTCTATCTTTTTTATTTCGTGAACAAATTTATCGTTCAAGAACTTATACAGGAATACTTGGGTGATAATCTTAAATTCATTTCCGTCATTTCCCAAACCGTAATTGGCACAAACGCTTTTGAGTTCGTCAATTAGGTTTTTGGTTTGGGTTTCAAATTGTATGGTTGTGGTCATTTTTATAAAATGCTTTTAATTGTTATTATTGATTAGATTGACTACCAATTTAATCATCATGTCTTTTTCTTCCGATTTGCTTTCGGCTATCATAATGGTTATGGCTACTAGAGCGTTATCTCCAATTCGTTTGTTTCCTTGTTCGTTGTACAATTTTTGATTCATATCCAAAAAATAGATGAATAAACCAGCCGCTATCCGCTTATTCCCATCGGAAAACGAATGATTTTTCACTACAAAATACAATAAATTGGCTGCTTTTTCTTCTATAGAAGGGTATAAATCACTGGTGTCAAATGTTTGATAAATGGTTTCCAAAGAACTTTTGAAAGATTGGTCTTTTTCATTCCCAAACAATTTTCCTGCTTTTTGATAATCACGCCAAACATTGATTTGATGAATGGCTTCTTCATAGCTGAGTTTTTGAATCTCAGTTTCTGAAGTATCGCTATCAATGGTAAGTTTTTGATGGTCGTATTTGTCTAAGGTTTCAAGTGCATAAGCATACTGCTCGATTACACCTAAGATTCCTTTAGCTTCAGTTGAAGTTAAACTTTCTATATTCCCAGCATTTGCAGCTAGTTTGATAGCTTGTTGCAAATCGGAATACTTATAATGTAGTTCTTTTAATCGTTTTTCGTTAAGTGCATATCCTTTAACCAAATAGTCTTTCAAACGTTGGGTTGCCCATTGACGGAATTGGGTTCCTTGTTTAGAATTTACTCGATAACCAACTGAAATTATAGCGTCTAAGTTATAGAATTTGATATTTCTTTTGACTTTTCTATTACCTTCAATTTGAACTACCGATAAATTCTCGGTAGTTGCGTTTTCATCAAGTTCTTCTTCTAAAAAGATGTTTTTTAAGTGTAACCCAATAGTATCAGAATCTTTGTTAAATATTTGTGCCATTTGCTTTTGAGAAAGCCATACAGTATCTGCATCAAATTGAACTTGAATTTCAACAGTATCTTTATTAGATTTATATATTTCTATTTGATGTTCCATAACTAACTTGCTACTCTTCCGTAAAACTCATTCATATATTCTTTCACAATCATGGCATTCACACGTTTTGCATTGGCGGCATCCAATGGAATATCGTTCTTGGCTTTAAACTGTTCTACTACAAACTTGATAATCATTCGTTCTACGTAACTCTCATTTTCTAATATATTGGCGTTCTGAAGAATTTGTTGGTCAACAGCTGTTTTTAATCCTTGTAAGGCTTCAAATAATTTACTTTCGCTATCCGTTAATGGGTCTTTTTCCATCAAACGTTTGTGCAAACGGGCATATTTTTCGTCGTTTTCATACTTAGCACGTAGCAATTGGTTTTTACGTTCTAATTCTTTAGCTTTCGTATAAATTGCCTCTAAAGCTTTTATATTCGCTTCCATTTCTTCTTTGGTAACTTCGTTCAAATTTTTCTTTTTAAACAAGCGTTCCAATTCTTCTCGTAAGGAAATAAAAATAGGGTCAGCAGGGTCAAAATTACCGCCTAACATTTCACGTGTTTTTTGAAGCGTATTTTTTAATTGGTCAGCCAATACCATTTCTTCTTCTTTAACTTTAACAAAGGCAAAAATGACATCTTCTAAAGCAATATTCAATAAATTAGTATTGTCAATATTGGTTTCTAAGGCTTCTTTGGTATTAATTAATGACAAATGATTATTGGCTTCACGAGACAATATAGTCAATTTATGGAAATCTAATTTTTCTAGTAAATCATAATTACCCGATAATCGTATTAAATTATACAAGCTTTTTGCATTATTCAATACCCTAGTAATTTTCAACATTTCACTTCTGTCTTGAATCTGTGAAATTTGTTGCGAAAAGATTTCAGCATTTAGCGTATCAAAATGAAACAAAACCTCTTTAATTTCCTGAATCTCTTGTTTTATTTCCTCTGGCGTTTTGAATAAATTGGAATAATGTTCCATTTCATCGCCCAGCTCCGCTTGTAATTCTCTGAAATAATCTTGATTGGTTTTATCAAATTCACGTTGTATATCTGCAAAATCAACTACATAACCATACTTAAATTCTTTGTAGGTTCTGTTTACACGAGTAAGTGTTTGTAATAAATTATGGGCTTTTATAACTCTGCCAACGTATAATTTTTTCAAGCGAGGCGCGTCAAAACCAGTCAATAACATATTGTAAACAAACAACAAATCTATTTTGCCGTCTTTGAACTCGTCCACTTGATTTTTTCGGTCGTCTTTAGTACCAATATCATGTAAAATAACCGCAACCGATTTTACTTTGCTTTCATTTTTCTTTTTATCACCATACGATTCATTAGGTTCAGCAGCTAACATTAAATCTTCAGAAATTGTTTTTTCTGCATATTTATCCTGGAAGATTTCATACATCATTTTGGCTTGTTCTGATGAATCACAAACCACCATTCCTCCAATTGAATTATCATTAAAAGCAATACGCGCACGTTCAAAATCTTGAATGACATAATCCAACATCGGCTCAACAAATTTTGGATGAGCATACACTTGTTTTTTGTCTCCGTTGCCTTTTAAAATATCAATAGAATCTAAAGCTTCTTTTAATTTTAATTGGTAATTAGTCTCTATTTCTTCACGAATCAAGCGCAAAGTATAGCCATCGGCAATAGACGAATTGTAGTAGTATTTATGAATATAGCCACCAAACAAAGCTCTCGAATTGAAATCATCGCCTAATAAGGGCGTACCTGTTAATCCAATTTTAATAGCATTGATATCTGATTCATTCAAATTAGCCAGAAAACTACCTTTTGGATTGTAACTGCGATGCACTTCATCTAAAAAGTAAACCCTTTGAATAGATAAATTATAATCGGCATTGCGAACCACATCGGGGTCGTCTTTGAATTTCTGTATGTTAACCACAGTAATTTCAGGTTTCCCTGAACTATTATGAATAACTGAAGTTGCTTTAATATCTTTTGAAAATTCTTCTCTCGAATTGATTTTATGAACGACTAATCCTCTGCTCAAGAACTCTTTGCTCGCTTGGGTTAGTAAATCCAATCGGTCCACAATAAAATAAAACTTGGGAACAACACCTTTCTTTTGGAAATAGTTTGTCAAATATTTAACATTATAATACGCTAAAGCTGTTTTTCCACTCCCTTGCGTATGCCAAATAATCCCTTTTTTAATTCCTTCTTCTAGTTTGGTTTCTATCGCTTTGGTTGCAAATAATTGCGGATAACGCATAATATGTTTTTGCAAACCATTTGAACCTTTTACATAGGCAATACCAAACTGCAACATAAAAGACAAACGCTGTTTTTGAAACAAAGAAGTAGAAATTCTATTAGTTGGTGTGTTATGATGTTTATTGGTCAAAAATTCAGGAGAATTTTTAATACTTAATAAATTATTGTCTTGTAAAACAAAATTCTCTTTTGCATCGTCTATACTTGATAATATCGTATCAAAATTAAAAGTGTCTTCTTCTCTAAAGTAATTAAAATTTGGTTTGGAATACGAAGGAGTAGCATAAAAAGCACCTTCTATTGGTAAAGGTGAACTATTGTCATATTCCATGTTATTAGAAAAAACCATCAATTGTGTAAGATTCACAAAATGACGAAATTTCTTATTCTGAAAACGGGTTTGAATACGTTTATGTTCTGCTAGAACGCCATCTTGATTGTTAGGTTTCTTAACTTCGATAAACACTAATGGCATTCCGTTAATTAATAGAATAACATCAGGGCGAAATTCTTCATCGTCTTTCTTATAGGTTAATTCAGTAACAACATTAAATGCATTGTTTTCAAAATTCTCAAAATCAATCAATCGAATACCCGATTGGTCAACAAGCTTTTCATAAAATGCCTTTCCTAAATCCTCATTTTGAATACTAAGAGCTACCTCATCATATACTCTATTTACATCTCCTGAACTTAATTCAGGATTCAATCTGAGTAGATTTGTTTTAAAAATATCAGTAAAGATATTGGTGGACTCATCCCATTTGTGATTAGACAAAGACAAATAGTCATAACCTAAGCGCATCAAATGCAATATGGTAGGAATTTTTACACGGGAATCTTCGTTGAATTTCATTTAATTAATTTCAATACAATAATTATTCCCAAACCTACTAAAAATAATCCCAATATCCAACACAAAAAACATCTAAAAACCCCATTGTAGTTATAATTCTACAAAAAAAACTCCCCACCAATCAGCAGAAAGAAAAAACCTACAAAAGATGAGTAACACCTGTAATTTTCTTTTTTGGATTTAAAAAAAGTAAAAAAATATTTTACTTTTTTTAAAAAATGTTTAATTTTACCTCACTATTTCGATACGAGTAGCGGGAACTATTCGAGGCTTTCGAAAGAAATTTAGCTCAAAAGCGGGTGACTAGCTCTATTTTTTGAGCTTTTTTTATGCTTTTAAGGGTCAATTGCAAGGCGTTTTATGACGTTTTTGAGGTTTATTTTTCTGTTTTTACACTCTTTTTTTTTCTTTAAACAAAAATATCAGTTCGTCAGATCAAGTTATTCAACACGTCAGGTTCAATTATAAAACTCGTCAGGTCGATTTTGACTGGTTTTTAGGTAAAAAAAAGCCCCGAACGCGGGAACGTTCGAGGCTTTCAAAAGAGACTTAGTCTCGTTAGCGGGTGACTAGCTCGCTTTCTGGTAACTTAAAGTACCTAACATTTGTTTCAGCTTTTTAGCTGGACGAAACAAAATACGACTTTTCTTGATGTCAGTTGCCTTAACATCTTCTTCCAAATCTTGTCCGTTAGCGCTAACACTTACTTGAAACGTACCAACATGACCTAATTTTACAATTCGGCCTTGGCTAAGTTCCATTAGCATGTTGCGTTCTAAAGAACGTAAAACGGCATAGCAATCGGTGTCTGTTAAGGTACACTGATACGCAATCATTTCGGCTAACGACTCTAAAGTAGTTTCACCATTTGCAATCGACGTTGCATAATACTTCTCAGGCGCTGTAATGTCCTGAGGATTCTTCTTAGGAAGAATTTTAAACTTAATACTCATCTTTTAATGTATTAAATTATTAATTAATTTTTTGCCTCTTGGAAATGCTCCGGAACACTATCCTGACCTGCTTCACAAAGGTCAAAATTATATTTGAAAACCAAAAGTCAAACTTATTCACAATTTGATTAAGTTTTTAACAGTATTTTTTTATGTTACAACTGGGCTTTTGTCCTTATTTTATTGAGGTTTAAGTTTTTTTTTTGCTAAAATAATAACTAAATTGTAATAGAAAGTAATCAAAAAAACTTCGAGTTAATCTGCTTAAAATAAAGTGGTAATAGCTAAAAATAGAAAGCAGAATTTGAAATGAGAAATAAAACAATAAAAAAACCCGATACTTTCGTTTCGGGTTTTCTGTTGCGGAGAAAGAGGGATTCGAACCCCCGGACCTGTTACAGTCAACAGTTTTCAAGACTGCCGCATTCGACCGCTCTGCCATTTCTCCAATAAGACGTGCACTACTTTCGTATTGCGAGTGCAAATATAAAAGGTTTTTTCTATTAAAAAAACAATTGCATTACTTTTTTTGTAAGTTTTTATTAAATATCTGATAGTCAATATTTACTAACTAATTTTTTATTTAATAATTCAAATATTCAGTTATTTCTAAGCCGTAACCAATCATTCCTACACGTTTGTTTTGGTAGGAATTGGTTAATAACTTAATCTTAGTGATGTCCAAATCATGTAAAATTTGCGCACCAATACCAAAGTCTTTCGTATCTATAGCAATTCGTGGTGTCGTAAAATCACCTGCCGCTTGCAAGCGTTTCAACTCGGCCAAGCGATCCAATAATTCCACAGATTGCATTTCCTGATTGATAAACAAAATCGCACACTTATCATACGATTCAAATTTCTTAAAAATATCTTCTAACTTCTTATTTAACGTATCGGTTAAACTACCCAATATATCATTTGTTACTTGCGTAGAGTTAATACGTGTTAAAATGGCCTCACCCATACTCCAACTTCCTTTAGTTAAGGCAATATGAACCTGTTTGTTAGTTACTTGCAAATACGCACGCAAACGGTACGTACCAAAACGGGTTTGTATTTCAAAGTCTTCTTTTTTCTTAATCAAGCTGTCGTGCTGCATTCTGTACGCCACCAAGTCTTCAATAGAAACCAATTTCAAATCGAATTTCTTAGCCACCTCTACCAATTCAGGCAAACGTGCCATCGTACCATCATCATTCATAATCTCACAAATTACACCTGCCGAGGAATACCCTGCCAAACGTGCAAAATCAATAGCCGCTTCCGTATGTCCAGTGCGTCGCAACACCCCGCCTTGTCTAGCAATCAAAGGAAATATATGCCCGGGTCTCCCCAACTCGTATGGTTTAGTATCTGGATGCACCAAAGCAGCAATAGTTTTAGCACGATCCGCCGCAGAAATACCAGTAGTCACACCATTTCCTTTTAAATCTACAGAAACCGTAAAGGCCGTTTCCATATTATCGGTATTATTCGTAACCATAGTATGCAATTCCAAATCCTTACATCTAGATTCGGTCAAAGGCACACAAATAAGCCCTTTTCCATGCGTTGCCATAAAGTTGATCATTTCAGGCGTTACTTTATCTGCAGCAGCTAAAAAATCGCCTTCATTTTCTCTATCTTCATCATCTACCACAATAATCATTTTCCCTTGACGGATATCTTCTATGGCTTCTTCTATGGTATTCAGTTGTATTTTATGACTCATCATCTATATGGTTGTTATCAATTGGTAAGTGGTTCGTATTGGATTTAGAAAATCGTTTTTTTATGGGTTGTATAAGCCAATCTATATCAATAGTTAATCCCATGTCTTTAGTGGCTCTATAAGTAAATAATATAGCAAAAGGCGTGAGTATCAAGGCACCTGCAGCAGTTCCTAAAAATGGATAAATCGCATCTTGTCCCGCTAATTTCTTGCCAAAAGTATTGGCAAAATTAAAAATAATAAAAATCAAAACAGCAAACACGATAGGTAAACCCAACCCACCTTTTCTAATAATTGCACCCAAAGGAGCACCTAAAAAGAACATCAATAAGCACGAGTAAGCAATAAGTATTTTATCATAATAACCAATCCAATGGTCATTAATATTGTTCTTTTTAACCACTAAATCTGTAGCATACCCTTCCAAAGAAAAAAGGGTGTTGTTTATATTATTTTTTGCCACATCACAGACAAACCTTTTTTTGTCTAATGGAAATAGCGTTAATAAATCATCGGTTAATTTTGGAGTAGCAGGCTTCTCAACTTGATTCACAGCTGGAACAACCGTTGGAACAGTTATACTTTCAGCTGATTTATCAATGTTTTGACTGTATGAAACCACATCTCTATTAAAACTAGTTTGCAGTGAATCAATAGTATATTTCAACTCACTCATATTAAGCATATTATACGCATTCACAATTTCAGCACCTTCTTCTGAAGCACCATTAAGTTTTGCCAAATCTATTGTAACAGTATATTTTTTAAAACTACTTTTAGCAAAAGGCAACTTATCACGATCTTCTATTTTTTTTGGCTGAATGTCTTCGTAATAATTCCCGTCTAACAATTCCAGTTGCAATAAATTGGTAGATTCATCACTCTTCAAAATGCCTTTTTTAGCTTTAATAACGGTTGTAACAGAACCAAACTCTCCTTTTTTCATGTGCATGGTAATGCCTTCTAAAAACGAGCCATTTTCACCCGATTTCTTTTCAACACGAATGGTGGTGGTAGGTCCTATTTTACTAAATTGCCCCTCGCCTATTGCCATTGCAGGCTTAGTTTGAATAATTGATTTTCGTAAGTTAATAAAACGATATTGGGCTTCAGGAATGATATTATTTGCAAATAAAAAAGCAATACAACTAAGAAAAAAAGTAGCTATAATCAAATACTTCATTGCCCTACCTAATGAAATCCCCCCCGATTTCATTGCTGCAAATTCATAGTTTTCCGCAAAACTACCGAAAGTCATTATTGAAGCTAACAAAATAGACAAGGGCAACACTAATGGTACCATGATAGGCGAATAGAAAAATATAAATTTAAAAATGGTAAGTGCATCTAAATCCTTCCCCGCTAATTCTGCTATAAACAACCAAATACTTTGTAAAATGAAAATAAAAAATAGGATTACAAATACAGTAGCAAATGTAATCAAGAATGACTTTAATAAATATTTATCAATTATTTTCATATGAGTAAAAGTAATTTATCAGCGGTCCTATATGGCATCATTTTATTAATTGTTTCTGTTTGTTTCGCAAACTTTTTGCTAATGGCAATTTCATATAGTTCTACTACTTTGGGGAAGCAATTTGTAGTTGCTAATTAAGGGTAGTTAATTAATCCGCATTATTTATATAATAATTAGGATATTTCGCTTTTACAAAGGTAAACTGATTTTTTGCTAACGTTTGGTTAAATTTAAACGAAGAAACTGTTAAAGTGGTTCGGGTTCCGTTTTTACCTACTTCAATTAAGTTATAAATGTGATTGGTTTTGGTGTCAATACCAATTAAGATTTCTTTGCGCTTGTCCGTAACACTAGATGGCGTTAGCTTTACATATTGAATGGTTTTCCCAGCCATAGGTTGTTTAATATCCAAAGAATATTTAAATCCTTTTTTAAAAAAGGTAAAAATCTTGTTTGGCGACATTGAATTGCTGTCGTTCTCATCATGATTAGAAACCGTAATTTCTTCATCTTCTGGTACAATAGTGTAAATTTTGTTGCCATCAAATAGTTTGGTAATACCCATAAAGGTCAAATGATATTTATTACCTTGTAACATAACTTTACCCGAGCTTTCCTGTTTGATACTCTCTGCAGAATTGTTAATGGCGTATTTAAAGTCAATCACCATGTTTTTGTATGATTTAGCTTTGGCAACAACTTTATCTAAAAGTGCTTTACCAGCATTTTTCTCTTTGGGTGGATTATTTTCTACAGTTGTAAATGCCACTAAAAAAAGGGCAATAACGGATAATGTAACTAATTTTCTCATTATTATATGTTCAATCTATTGTTCGTTTTTAAAAAATATTTCTAGCGAATTCATATCCGTAATTAAAACTTGTCTGGCTTTACTTCCTTCAAAAGGGCCTACAATTCCTGCCGCTTCTAATTGGTCGATAATTCGTCCTGCTCGGTTATAGCCTAGTTTTAGCTTTCTTTGAATTAAAGAAGCCGAACCTTGTTGTGCCGAAACTACTACCTCAGCCGCATCTCTAAATAAAGAATCACGTTCAGAGATATCCATATCAAGTTTTATGCCACTATCTTCTCCAACATAATCTGGCAATAAATACGCATCAGCATACGCTTTTTGCGAACCAATAAAATCACAAATGCGTTCTACTTCTGGAGTATCTACAAAAGCACATTGCACACGAATTAAATCATTTCCATTAGAAAACAACAAATCCCCTCTACCAATCAACTGATCCGCACCACCTGAATCTAAAATGGTTCTTGAGTCAATTTTAGACGTTACTCGGAAAGCAATTCTTGCTGGGAAATTGGCTTTAATCATACCCGTAATTACATTCACAGACGGACGCTGCGTAGCAATAATCAAATGAATTCCAATAGCACGAGCCAACTGAGCCAAACGAGCAATAGGCATTTCTACTTCTTTACCCGCCGTCATAATTAAATCGGCAAACTCATCTACAACTAGTACGATATAAGGCAAAAAACGATGCCCATTTTCAGGGTTTAATTTTCGTTGTTTAAATTTATCGTTATATTCCTTAATATTACGAACCATCGCATCTTTAAGCAAAGAATAGCGATTGTCCATTTCCAAACATAACGAGTTTAACGTGTTGATTACTTTGGCATTATCTGTAATAATCGCCTCATCCGTATCTGGAAGTTTGGCCAAATAATGACGTTCAATCTTATTAAAAAGGGTCAATTCTACTTTCTTCGGATCTACTAAAACAAACTTTACTTCAGCAGGATGCTTTTTATAAAGTAAGGAAGTCAATACCGCATTTAACCCAACCGATTTTCCTTGACCTGTAGCTCCTGCCATTAATAAGTGTGGCATTTTAGCCAAATCCACCACCAATGTTTCATTAGAAATGGTTTTCCCTAACGCTATAGGCAATTCCATTTCCGCTTGTTGGAATTTCGGAGAAGCAATGGCACTTTTCATAGAAACCATCGACGGATTGGCATTTGGTACTTCAATACCAATAGTTCCTTTACCCGGAATTGGTGCAATGATTCGAATACCTAAAGCCGATAACGACAAGGCAATATCATCTTCCAAACTCTTAATTTTAGAAATTCGGATACCCGCTTCTGGGACAATTTCGTATAACGTAACTGTAGGTCCAACAGTAGCTTTAATCTGAGCAATTTCTATTTTGTAGTTCTTTAACGTATCTACAATTTTATTTTTATTTTCTTCTAATTCCGATTGATTAATGGTAATTCCCACTCCTGAATAATCTTTCAATAACTCAATAGAAGGCATTTGAAAATTTGACAATTCTAATCTTGGGTCAAATTCTCCGAAATCCTGTACCAAACGTTGTGCAATACTTTCTTCAACAATATCTTCTTCTTCGGGTTTTTCTATGATAAATGAAGCATCTTCTGTAGCTATAATTTCAGGTTGTTTTGGATTGACTTCAGATTGAGGATCTAAATTAATTTCAGATGCATGCTGAATTGTTGGTTTTAAAGCCGTTTTATCAATTTCAAAAGTGGAAGGTGTATTGCGATTAATAACTTGCATATTCGTCCATTCATCATCCGTGTCTTCAAGTATGAGATTTTTTTTTATAGTAGGTTCAGAAACAAGCGTTTCCTCTTGTATATCTGAAAATACAGTAGCTTCATTTTCAGTAATTGCATCATCCTTTCTATTTATTTCATCAACTACAGCTTCAGGAGCCGTTTTCGCATCAAGAAAATCTTTTAATTTATCTGGTGAAACTTTCAATCTAAAAATTAGAAAAACGACAGTATTTAAAATCAAAAACATAATTGCCCCAATACTTCCAGCAAAATCTTGAATCAAATCATTTATTTCATATCCAATAATACCAGACAAATGAGGCACATAATCCCAAATTAGTCCAAAAAATAGAGATATAATTATTATCGCATAGATATCCCAAAAAGCCACTTTAGTAATTTTACTAATAGGTAAATCTACTAATAGATAGGCGCCAATTAAAAAGAAAATTTTAACAAATAAGAAGGAAGCTACCCCAAACCCATCATATAAAAAAAGTTCAGCCAACCAAGCACCAATTTTACCCAACCAGTTGTCTACCAATACATTTCTGTTTGCAAGTTCACTAATTTGACTCTGATCTGCACTTCCCGAAATATAATAGGATATGAAGGAAAGCAATAAAAACAAAGCAATGAAAACAAACAAAACACCCAACACAAACTTTTGTCCACGAGACGTTTTAAAAAGAGAAGTACGCAGTTTTTTTTCCGATGCGTTTGAAGCTACTTTTTTTGCCATTAATATTTACAATTTTAATAGTTTTGGTACATAAATTAATGCACCAACAGTTAAGGCGCTACTTGCCGCAAATAACACGGCGCCAGCAGCAATATCCTTTATAAAACCAATTTTATCATGAAATTCGGGATGAATAAAATCTGCAATTTTCTCTACAGCCGTATTTAATCCTTCAATACCTAGTACCAATCCAAAAGCTAATATTTGCAACATCCACTCTTCACGGCTAATATGGAAATAAAAACCTGCAAATAGCATTAAAAGCATAATAGAAAATTGTACCATTACGCTGTGTTCTGTAGTAACTAATTTAAAAGCACCTTTAAAAGCGAAACCAATACTTTTAATTCTGCCAGAAACAAATCGCTTATCTTGTATCATAAAATGTTTTAAGCGTTTAAGGCCGCTTCATAATTTGGTTCATTAGCAATTTCGCTAACCAACTCAGAATACGCTACTTTTCCCGTTTCATCTATCACTACAATTGCTCTGGCATGTAATCCTTTTAAAACAGAATCTATAAGTGTTACTCCATATACATTTCCGAAACTTCCATCTCTAAAATCGGATAAGTTAACTACATTATCTAATCCTTCAGAACCACAAAAACGTTTTTGAGCAAAAGGCAAATCTTTAGAAATACACAACACTTTAGTGTTTGTTAAATCGTTGGCCATTTTATTAAATGTTCGTACCGAAGTAGCGCAAGTAGGCGTATCAATACTTGGAAAAATATTTAAGATGACACGTTGTCCTATAAAATCTTGTAAAGAAATTTCAGATAAATCGTTTCCTACCAATTGAAATTGTGGCGCAGCTGAACCAATAGCAGGTAAAGCGGCATTTGTATGTACAGGATTTCCTCCTAAAGTAACTGTTGACATGGTTATAAATTTTAAAGTTCAAAAATACAAAAAATATTTTTGTCGAATATCAAATAAGTAAAGTTTATTTTGATTTGGGTATTGGGTTCATTTAACCTTTAACCTTTAACCTTTTTCCTTTTACCTTTAACCTTTTTCCTTTTTCCTTTTACCCTATACCCTTTACCCTTTACCCTTTACCTAATCTAAACCAACTTCCACAACACATCATCCGGAACTGGAGCGATAATTTCTAGTGGATCTTTAGTAACAGGATGCGTTAACACTAATTTTCTGGCGTGTAAATGAATACCTCCGTTTGGATTACTTCTATCAAATCCATATTTTAAGTCGCCTTTAATGGGGCAACCAACAGCAGTAAGTTGCGCTCTAATTTGATGATGACGTCCGGTATGCAAATCGATTTCTAAAGCGTAATAATTATCTAATTTCTTGATAATTTTATAGGATAATTTAGCTTCTTTAGCTTCTGGAACTTCTTTTAAATGTGCTTTTGAGGTGTTATTTTTAGTGTTTCTTTTTAAGAAATGCACCAAAGTATCTTCCGTTTTTGGCGGTGCATTTTTCACAATCGCCCAATAGGTTTTTTGCGTTTCTCTGTTTTTAAACGTATCGTTCAAACGCGTTAAGGCTTTTGATGTTTTAGCAAACACCACAATTCCAGTTGTTGGTCGATCCAAACGATGCACCACGCCTAAAAATACCTCACCCGGTTTGTCATAGGCCACTTTTAAATAGGATTTTACAATATCCGACAAAGGCTCATCACCCGTTTTATCTCCTTGTACGATATCTCCAACTCGCTTATTAACTACTATTATGTGATTGTCTTCGTGAAGAATTTGAAGATTTTTTGAATCGGAAACTATTTTCATTGTTTTTTTTTAGATTGTTAGACTTCTTAGATGGTTAGACCTTTTAGATTGTTAGACTACTTAGATTGTTAGACTACTTAGATTGTTAAACTACTTAGATTATAAGACTTTTTAGACCTTTTAGATTGTTAGAATGTCAGATTATTATATTTTTAATGTGGAACGAAATTTTGAAGTCATTTTGATAATTTCTTCTAATTGTTGGCATAATTCTTTTGCTTTTTCTGGGGTTAAAAAACCCAAATCTTCAGAAATTAATAACTGTGTTTCTACTTCATACGCAGAACCGATAGCAATCTCTAAAAATCTCGCAAATTCTTTATTGGAATTTCTTGATGAACCTTCTGCTATATTTGAAGGAATTGAAACAGATGCTCGTCTTAACTGATTGATTAAACCAAACTTTTCATCAGATGGAAAAGAAGCCGTTTCGCTGTAAATCTTAGAACAAAACAACCTGCTTTTTTGCCAAATACCCAATTCCTTAAATTTATGCATAACTATTTATTATTGTGTTTGTTTTTTTGAAGTTGCAAAGTAACTAAGTTGCAAAGTTACAAAGTATTGAAGTTACAATGTATTGAAGTTGCAAAGTCTAACAATCTAATTATCTAAGTTATCTAAAAAGTCTAAACAGTCTAAAAATCTATATTGTCTAACCAGTCTAAAAATCTAACCAGTCTAAAAATCTAACCAGTCTAACTAATCTAAAAATCTAAGAAGTCTAACTTAATATTGTTCGTTAGCATTAGGAAAATCAACCGATTTTACATCAGCTACATATTGCCCGATTGCTTTCGTCATGTCTTCAAATAAATTCATGTATCTACGTAAGAATCTTGGACTAAATTCGTGTGTCATACCCACCATATCGTGTAATACCAACACCTGACCATCTACGCCACTACCCGCTCCAATTCCAATTACTGGAATAGAAATACTTTCGGCAACTTTTTGTGCTAATTTCGCCGGTATTTTTTCTAAAACTAGAGCAAAACAACCAATACGTTCTAACATTTTGGCATCTTCTAGTAATTGATCCGCT
>JBIPOM010000073.1:0-11149 GCA_044379175.1 Flavobacterium sp.
ACAAACTGAACTTGGCGATCTAGTTGACAAGAAAAGAGAATATATCTCAAGAATTGAAAATAACGGAAGTAACTTAACGCTTAAAACTTTATACGATATTGTGGAAAAAGGATTAGGTGGAAAAGTGAAAATCCAAATTGAAATATAACTACATCTGCCAACAGCAGTTACAAGAAATTGCTAGGCTTGGGATTTATCAGAAATGGTAATTTTTGAAACTAAATTTTGTCTATATTTATAATTGACAGTGAATGAAGTACGCAACTTCTTGTAGCTGCGAAACGTCAGGCTGTGAAAAAACTCCTTTTTCATTTTAAAATCTAAACACACAACTTGTATTACTTCGATTTAAGCTAAGGTAATTTTTAGTTATTCTACAAAATACAAAATCTCTATATTTCTCACCACTATTTTACTATATTTGTTAATAAGATTGTGTGTTTTTTTGCAGTCTGACTTTAACTGTAATTTTATTTCCTAGAAAAAAACAAATTTTTCTTTTATTGTTACCAAATTTTGGTAACTTTACAAAAAATAACAAGATTATGGGACGTAATACATCAGTTTCGCTTGGAAACTATTTTGAAAATTTTGTCGATAATAGAGTTTCTGAAGGCAGATTCAAAAATGCAAGCGAAGTTATTCGCGCAGGATTAAGATTATTGGAAGAAGAAGAGAGCAAAATAATTGCTCTTAAGAATGCTATAAACGAAGGAATAGAAAGCGGAATAGCAAAAGACTTTGATCCTAAAAAACATCTTGAATTATTAAAAGCTAAAAAAAGAAATGGCTAAATATTATTTAACCAACAAAGCTGTAGACGATTTAACTAAGATTTGGGATTATACTTACGAAGTTTGGTCTGAAAATCAAGCTGACAAATATTACACTGAACTACTTGAAACTTGTCAAATATTGGCTGAAAATCAAGATTATGGAAAAAAATATGAAGAAATTAGTACAGAAATTTTTGTTTACAAATCTGGTCAACATTTAATATTTTACAGAAAACAAAGCGAGAAAGAAATTGAAATTACAAGAATCTTGCATTCTCGTATGGACTTGAAAAATAGAATTCAAGAATAAAAACTACAGTTAACAACGGTTTGCACAAATGGCAAGGCATGGGCAAGTCAGGAAAGTACGCTGATGTAATAAAATTTTAGTTATATTTGTTTGGTTCGTGCTTAAAGTCGCCACTACATGCTAGCCAGAAGACGTCAGGCTGTGAAAAAACTCCTTTTTCATTTTAAAATCAAAACACACAACTTATACTACTTCGATTTAAGCTAAGGTAATTTTTAGTTATTCTACAAAATACAAAATCTCTATATTTCTCACCACTATTTTACTATATTTGTTAATAAGATTGTGTGGTTTTTTTGCAGTCTGTTGTTATGCAAAATACTATGAGAACACTACTACAAATATTCACACTTACAATTTTGACATCTCTAAATTTATTTGGACAGAATATATTGCCAAAAAATTTAAAACAAGCTGTACAATATTTGGATAAGGATTGTTCAGAAAACTTGAAAACTAAAATTAAAACTATTCATGAGGACAGTCTTATTTATGCAGTCTATCCATTTGCTAAAAAAGAACCATATAAAAACTATAAAACGATATTTAATTGGACAAGTGACGAAAACGGAAATCCAAAAATTACAAATTATTTAGAAAAAAAAGGGATTTATGATTATCATTCTGAAGTATTACTATTTGCATTTAGGCAAAAATTGCAAAATGGAAAAATCAACGAAAAAGAAATACTTAATAAATTTCTAGAAAAACAAAGAAAGTCTGAAGAGAAGAACAAAATAAAATATGAGACAGACACTATAGATGGTGTATATATTCCTAAAAATTTAGAGGATTGCTTTGTCCAAATAAATTCTTTTTGGAATGACAGTACAAAGATAAAGGTTAAGAATTGGGATGAAAGTGAGTTTGTAGGAAACGTGCATATGGGATTTGGAATGTGGATGAGAAATAACTGGAGTCTTTGGGGCGGTTCCAGACTTTCAAAACATTTCAATGAAATAGGAATCAATCATCCAGATGATATGTCGGGAATAATTTTGGTTAGTTATCACAGACACTTAAATAATAATGAGATTAAACTTGGAGAACAAATAAAATACTATCAAGAGTATTGGGAAAAATCTAAAAAAGAAGAATTAAATAGAAAACAAAAAGAATTTTCAGAATATAAAATTGGTGACACACTTGAATTCAATTACAACAAAGGATATGTAAGTAAAGAGCAAGAAGAAAAATATGATGATGATACATGTATTGCTAAAGGGATTGTTACAGAACGTAACGAAAAAGACTTTTTTATTAAAGTGAAAATTATCGAAGCTTGTGATAAAAAAGGAATAATCTATTATGACAATGACGGATATAGAATTTACGACACAAAAACCAAACGATGGAGCAATCCACCTAAACGAATAATAAAACAAGTAAAGAAAAATAAAGAACAATGGTTTGAGTACAAAGATTGGGAAACTTTATAAATATAAAAGTACTGTGCATAACAGGCGTTCCTATGTAAAGCACCATAAAGTTATTAACAACTTTGAGTAAGGGTTATATTTCGTTTTTTCTCGAATCAAATTTTCATAGCAAGGCTTGTTGGTAAAGTTGGCAACTAACTTTTGTCCGCCGAAGGTATGGTACAAAAACGTTGGGAAAAATCGCCCTTCGGGACAATTTTTCCAAATGACAGCTCGGCTACGCTGACAAAGCCAAGCGGTCATTATAATACCTAAAAAAACTGTTTATTGCTAATCGCCATACTTTATACATAAAAAGCCAGAAGTTACGTTCTGGCTTTTCATTTTTATACAAACTATATCTTTTTTGTTTTCACCAAATACATTAAAACGGCTATTGGAATTAACAAAATTCCAATAAAAATTAGTCTGGATTGAAACAAACTTGGTACTAACAGTAATGTAATTACTAAACCACCAATGGCACCACCTAAATGCGCAGTATGCCCAATATTATCGTATCTTCCTTTCATACCATAAACGGAATACCCTAAATACAGAAAGGCAAAAATATAGCCTGGTATCGGAATGGCAAAAAACATTCTTAACTCAATTTCTGGATATAATAAAATGGCACAATAAATAATTCCTGTAACGGCACCCGAAGCACCAATTGCTGAATAATAGGGCTCACTTTTATGAATATAATAAGTTAAGACACTACCAATTAGCATACTTCCAAAATAAATAAGTAAAAAGTTTATAGTGCTAAATTCTGTCATTAAAAAATTGGCAAAACTCCAAAAACTAAACATATTAAATGCAAAATGAAACCAATCGGCATGTAAAAACCCTGAAGTAATCATACGGTATTGCTCGCCCGATTCTATTTTTGAAATATTGAATTTAAAACGATCGAAAAAAACACCATTTGACAACCCCATAAATGTGGCCAAAGCCGTAATCGCAATAATAATTGTTGCTACAGAATACATATCTAATAATTTAATGAAGCTAAAGATACTATAAATATTGAAAAATCAATACTAAAAACATATTTTGCCATTATTTTCTAAGAAATAACAAAACATGTATATTTGTAAAAAAAACATACATGCAATTTCTGTTATACCTTATAATTTACCCTTTCATTTGGATAATTTCTATTCTACCTTTTCCTGTATTATATTTTTTATCCGATTGTGTTTACTTTCTTGTTTATCGCATTTTTAAATATCGAAAAGGAGTGGTTCGTGGAAATATAGCGCTAGCGCTTCCGCATCTATCTGAAAAAGAAAGAACGATTATTGAGAAAAAATTCTATGCTCACTTGTGCGATTTGTTTCTTGAAATGATAAAAACATTATCTATTTCAAAAAAGGAAATTGAAAAACGTTACACCTTTTCAAACATGGAAGTGTATTATGAATTAGAAAAAAAAGAAAAAAGTATTGCTTTATTGTGTGCGCATTATGCCAGTTATGAATGGGCCGTTTCTATGAATTATCATATTCACTTCAAGGGTTATGGCGTGTATAAAAAATTAGCCAATCCATATTTTGATAAATTAGTTCGACAAATTCGATCTAAATTTAAAAGTAATCTAATTGATAGTAAAGAAACCATTCCAACGATGGCTACTAATTTTAGAAATAAAAATTATAGTTTATATGGTTTGGTTAGTGACCAATCGCCAAAATTAAGTACCACACACCATTGGGAAAAATTTATGGGCATTGAAGTTCCAGTGCATACCGGTGGGGAAATGTTAGCCAAAAAATACGATATGAATGTGATTTTCTTAAAAACTAAGAAATTAAAACGAGGTTATTATGAAGGTAGTTTTGAAATCCTTTGTGATGAAAATATCAAAGACATTCCGAATTACGAAATCACTAGCAATTTCCTAAAATTAGTAGAACAACAAATTTATGATGCACCAGAGTTTTACTTGTGGACGCATAAACGTTGGAAGCATAAGAGGTAATAGGTGAAGGGTGTTGGGTTTAGGGTAAAAGGCAAAAGTTTTTGGGCAAAGGCAAAAGTAAAAATTTTATTATTCCCCTTTAAAGAAACCAACTTTTCACCATAGCTACTTCTGGCTTGGTATCTTCTTTATGATTAAAATCGTTTTTTGTAGGATTATAAATATAATCTTCTTGCCAAGAGGTGAAGTTTTCTGCTACATCAATAATCGCATCGCAAACCAATTGAATTTCTTCTGAAGTAGTTGTAGGATGAATTGACATTCTAATCCAACCTGGTTTGTTGGTTAAATCGCCTTCATTTATACTACAAGTAATAGAATTTGATGTTTCTTGATTTACATTTAGCAGATAATGTCCGTATGTTCCAGCACAACTACAACCTCCACGAACTTGAATTCCGAATTTATCGTTTAATAGTTTCACACCTAAATTAAAGTGTAAATCGGTAATGTAAAATGAAATTACCCCTAACCTATCCGTGTGTTCTGATGCTAAAATATGTATATTTTCAATTGGTGCTAATCGTTCAAAAATATAATCAACTAATTCGTGTTCTCTATCTAAAATAGGCTGCACACCCATTTTTTCTTTCAACTGAACAGCTAGTGCGGTTTTTATTACTTGTAAAAAACCTGGCGTTCCACCGTCTTCTCTGTCTTCAATATTATCAATATATTGGTGTTCGCCCCATGGATTTGTCCAAGAAACGGTTCCACCACCAGGACAATCTGGAATGTTGTTTTTATATAATTCTTTATTGAAAATCATGACACCACAAGAACCAGGTCCGCCTAAAAATTTATGTGGCGAAAAGAAAATCGCATCTAAATACGCTTCTTTATCTTCTGGATGCATGTTGATTTCCACATAAGGTCCTGAACAGGCAAAATCTACAAAACAAATACCGTTATTTTGGTGCATAATTTTAGCTACTTCATGATAAGGTGTTCTTATTCCTGTTACGTTAGAACAAGAAGTTATTGAGGCTATTTTGAAGCTTCTATCTTTATATTGATGTACTAATTTTGTAAAATTATCTATAGAAAACAAACCGCTTTCATCTGCTGGAACAACCACAACATCTGCAATAGTTTCTAACCAAGATGTTTGATTGGAATGGTGCTCCATGTGGGATATAAACACAATTGGCTTAATTTCGTTTGGTATAGTAGTATATTCTTTTAAATTTTCTGGAATTCGCAAGCCTAAAATACGCTGTAACTTATTTACAACGCCTGTCATACCCGTTCCATCTGTAATTAATACATCATTATTAGTAGCATTTACATGACGCTTAATAATATGACGCGCTTCATGATATGCCATAGTCATTGCCGTTCCTGTAATAGAAGTTTCTGTATGTGTATTGGCTACAAATGGACCAAAAGTATGCATTAATTTTTCTTCTATCGGTTGATACAATCTTCCACTAGCTGTCCAATCTGTATAAACAATATTTTGTTTTCCAAAAGGCGATACAAACGATTGATTAATACCAATAATACCTTTTCTAAACTGTTGAAAATAAGTTTCTAATTTTGATTTTGTTTCTATTGCATTCATGCTATAAAATTTGTTGCAAATATACATTTTATTAAACATGTAATAAAAATTTTATTCTGTAACTTTGTGAATAATTTCAAACAAATGTCTATTCAATTTCTTCATAAGTTTACGACTAATTTGCCTTCAGATCCTATTGAAGAAAACTTCACACGTCAAGTAAATAATGCCGCTTTTTCTTATGTAAAACCAAAAATACCAAGTCGTCCAAAAATAATTCATCTGGCAAAAGAAGTTCAGAATTTAATTGGTTTTTCAGAGGCCTTTGTTGCTTCAGAAGCATTTTTAAATTTGGTTTCTGGTGCCAAAATTGTTGGAAATGGCAAACCGTTTGCCATGAATTATGCCGGACATCAATTTGGAAATTGGGCAGGTCAACTAGGAGATGGCAGAGCTATAGTTTTGGGCGAAATTGAACATAACAATCAACTATTTACTTTACAATTAAAAGGTGCAGGACCAACACCTTACTCCAGACGCGCTGATGGTTTGGCTGTAATGCGTTCCTCAATTCGTGAACATTTGTGTAGTGAAGCTATGTTTCATTTGGGTGTTCCAACAACACGTTCGTTATCCTTAGTTTCTACTGGCGATGAAGTGGTTCGAGATGTCATGTACGATGGAAATGCCGCATTAGAAAAAGGAGCTATAGTATGTAGAATAGCGCCAAGTTTTATTCGATTTGGAAGTTTTGAATTGTTGGCATCTCAAAATGATATTGAAAATTTAAAAGTACTTGCTAATTATACAATTACAAATTATTATCCTGAAATTAAAACAGCTGGAAAAGAAAAATACATTGCATTTTTTAAAATTATTGCCGAAAAAACTAGAGAAATGATTGTACATTGGCAACGTGTGGGTTTTGTACATGGCGTAATGAATACCGATAATATGAGTATTCACGGCATCACAATTGATTATGGTCCTTATGGATGGCTTGAAGATTACAATCCGAATTGGACACCTAATACAACAGATGCAACTGGCAAACGATACCGTTTTGGGAACCAATCGAATATTGCTTTATGGAATTTATATCAATTGGCAAATGCGTTATATCCGTTAATTGATGAAGCAGCACCATTGGAAGAAATTCTTAATGATTATGCCAAAAAATATGATGAAGATTTTTTAGAAATGATGCTGAAAAAATTGGGTATTACATTAAAAAATGAGGAAAACGAAAATCTGATTCAACAAATGTTATATAATTTAGAACAAACAGAGACTGATTATTCGATTTTCTTTAGAAATTTAAATCAGATTGAAAAAACAGATTTAGCGGAAGATTGTGTAGCAAAAATTTCCGCTGCGTTTTATAAACCTGAAGAAGTTACAGGAATTATTTTAGAAACTTGGCATTTTTGGTTTGCACATTATGTAACACTTTTAAATAAAGAACTACTTTCAGATAACGAGCGAAAAACACTTCAAAATTCGGTGAATCCGAAATATGTTTTACGAAATTACATGGCGCAAATGGCCATTGAATTAGCAGAAAAAGAGGAGTATTCATTACTAAATGAATTATACAAACTGCTTTTGCATCCGTATGAGGAACAACCCGAATATGAAAAATGGTTTGCAAAAAGACCCGATTGGGCAAGACAAAAAATTGGAAGTTCTATGTTAAGCTGCAGTTCTTAAGTTAGACTTATTAGATTGTTAGATTTTTAGATTGTTAGAATTTTAGATTTTTAGATTTATGTAATTTCTGAAATATCTGTATAATTAGAATTTTAAAAAAAAACAAGATTATGATAACCGTTAGTACAACAATAAAAAACAAAACAATTGCTGAAGTTTGGGATTTTTTTACCAATCCAATACACGTTATAAATTGGAATTTTGCTGGTGATGATTGGCATTGTCCAAAGGCAGAAAATCAATTAGAAGTAGGTAAATCGTTTACTTATAGAATGGAAGCAAAAAATGGAGAAACGGGTTTTGATTTTACTGGAATATATACAGAAATTAAACTTTTATCTAAAATAAACTATGTTTTAGCAGATGATAGAAAAATATTTATCACTTTTACAGAAATTGAAAATGGGATTGAAATAATTGAAAAATTTGATCCTGAAAATGAGAATCCAGAAAACATGCAACAAGAAGGTTGGCAAATGATTTTAAATAATTTCAAAAAATATATTGAAAAGAATTAAGTAAAATCTAAACATAATAAAACAGATATATAAATTATCTTTTTTTTTATGCTTTTTCGTAACGTTCCATTTCTCTATCGTAAAATTCCCCAGCAAGGGTAATTAAATGTTCCATTTCGGCTTCTAATTCGGTTTGATCTTCTTCTTCAACATCTTCTAAAAATTCTACTGAATCGTCTTTAAGATTGATAAAAAATCTTGGATATTCTAAATGAATGACAAAAATATCATCTGGAAAATCAGTGTTGTCGCCTATTACAAATTTTGGTAATTCCATATTTTAAAATTTTGAATTGTAAATTATAAATTTTGAATTTTCAAAAGTACAAATCTTTTCGCTTTCATCTTTCATCTTTTGTTCTTTATCTATTTTCACATTTATCTGTGGTGTTTTAATAAAAATCGAAATCGTAGGTAAAGCATTAGTGCAGCAGCTGTTAATCCGGCTAATAAGCCAATCCAAACACCTTCGGCTTTATATGAAGTGTATAACCCTAAATAAATGGAAATAGGAAAACCTATTATCCAATACGCCACAAAGGTTAAATACATGGGTACTTTTACATCTTGTAAACCACGCAATGCGCCCAAAACAACTACTTGAATTCCGTCTGAAATTTGGAAAAATGCAGCAATTATTAATAATTTTGATGATACAGAAAGTACTTCTTTTATTTCAGATGCGTTTAATGCCATTTCTGAATTCACAAAAAACGAAGGAAAAATTTGACTTCCTAGCATAAAAATTGCTGCAAAAATAATTTCTAAAATAATGGCCATTAGAAATATAGAATGCGCTACCGTATTTAGTTTTTTATAGTCATTTAATCCTTTCTGATTGGCCACACGAATCATAGCTGTTACACTTAATCCCATTGCAAACATAAAAGTTAGCGAAGCCAAACTCAATGCAATCTGATTGGCTGCCTGACTAGTAGTTCCAATCATTCCACACAACCAAATGGCGCCTGTAAATAAGGCTACCTCAAAAAACATTTGTAATGAAGAAGGAATACCCAGCTTAATTATTTTATCTGAAACGCTTTTTTGAAAAGATTGCCAACCAAAATTCTTGAAAAAGGATTTAAATTTTTCGTTTTTAGACAATATATAGTGCATGTAAATGACCATAAATATTCGCGCAATTAAGGTTCCAATAGCAGATCCTACAATTCCCATTTTTGGAAACATAAACAATCCAAAAACCAATAAAGCATTAATAACTACATTGATAATATTCCCGTAAATTGTAGCATACATGGAATATTTGGTTTCACTCATTCCGTCTGCAAACTGCTTGTAAGCCTGAAAAATCACAAGAGGCACCAATGAGAAACCAACAATATCCAAGAAAGGTTTGGCTAATTTTACTACATCGGCTGGTTGATTCATATATGACAACAAAGGTTTGGCAAAAAGCAATAAAAAGAACAATCCAAAGCCTAAAATGGTACATAAAATTAATCCGTTTTGAAAAGCAGTTCTTCCGCCTTCTCTATCTTTTGTACTATCAAATTCCGCTATAATTGGTGTGATGGCTGTAGAAAATCCAATTCCAATTGACATTCCAATAAACACGAAACTATTTCCTAAAGAAACCGCCGCTAATTCTGTAGAACCTAATTGTCCTACAAAAATATTATCTACTACTCCAACTAACGTATGACCTACCATACCTAAAATTACAGGTAACGCTAAATTGAAATTGTATTTGAATTCTTGGAAGTATTTCTTCATTCTATTTTATTTTACACAGATTTTCACAAATTGACACAAATTAAAATCCGTGTTAATCTGTGAAATCTGTGTTCCTATCTAATATTTTATTTTAATTTTTCTTTTAATTGATCTAACGAAACCGTTTCTTGTTCACCAGAAACCAAATCTTTAATTTTATATTGATTTTCTTTGATTTCTTCTTCACCTACTAAAACAGCAAATTGAATGCCTTTTTTTTCAGCAAACTGAAATTGTTTTGCCATTTTAGCTGCATCTGGATACATTTCAACTTTAATATTATTTTGTCTTAGTTGCGAAATGGCTTTTAATGAAAATAATGTTTCAGCTTCACCAAAATTTATAAATAACGCTTTTGAAGTGGTAGTTACCGTTTCTGGAAATAAACCTAATTCTTCTAAAACCAAATAAATTCGATCTAAACCGAAAGAAATTCCAACCCCACTCATATTTTTTAATCCGAATATTCCGGTTAAATCATCGTAACGACCACCACCACCAATGGAACCCATAGCAACACCTGTTGGAGCGCCTACTTCGTAAATGGCACCAGTGTAGTAGTTTAAACCTCGAGCTAAAGTAACATCGACGTCTAAATTTGCCGATTTTAAACCTAATTCGTTAATAGCATTACAGATGAATTTCAATTCTTCAACACCTTTTAAACCTTCATTTGAAGAAGCTAAAAGTGAGGCTAATTTTTCTATTTTTTCTGGAATAGTTCCTGTAAAATTGAAAAGCGGCTGTACTTTTTCAATGGCTGCTTCAGAAATTCCTTTTTCAAGCATTTCTTTTTTTACGCCGTCTTCTCCAATTTTATCTAATTTATCTAAAGCAACCGTAAAATCAATTAACTTATCTGAAGCGCCAATTACTTCAGCAATTCCAGATAATATTTTACGATTGTTAATTTTTATGTGTACGCCTTTTAAACCTAAAGCAGTAAAAATGGTATCGTACAATTGTACAAATTCCACTTCTTGCCATAATGAATTGCTTCCCACAACATCGGCATCACATTGAAAAAATTCTCTAAAACGTCCTTTTTGTGGTCTATCAGCACGCCAAACGGGTTGGATTTGATATCTTTTAAAAGGAAACTCTAATTCGTTTTGGTGTTGCACTACATAACGAGCAAAAGGCACGGTTAAGTCGTATCGCAATGCTTTTTCAGATATTTGAGTCGTTA